>JBOHTT010000380.1:0-2667 GCA_050733775.1 Vulcanimicrobiaceae bacterium | reverse complement strand
GCTCCGGTCAGCGACGCGGGGTTTTGCTTGATTTTCTCGAGGTCGCCGATGGTAACGACCTTCCCGCCTTCCGCTCCCGCGCCAGGCCCCATATCGACGATGACGTCCGCTTCGCGCATCGTTTCCTCGTCGTGCTCGATGACGATCAGCGTGTTGCCGAGATCGCGCAGCGTCTTGAGCGTCGCGAGCAGACGTGCGTTGTCGCGCTGATGCAGCCCGATCGAAGGCTCGTCCAAAATATACAGAACGCCGACGAGCGACGAGCCGATTTGCGTTGCCAAACGGATGCGCTGCGATTCGCCGCCCGACAGCGTCGTCGCCGAGCGCGCCAAGTTCAGATAGCCGAGACCGACGTTCGTAAGAAACCCGAGCCTAGCGCGCACTTCCTTGAGGATCTGATGCGCGATCAGCATCTCGCGATCGCTGAGCTGCAAGCTGCGGAAAAACGCCTCGGACCGTTCGACCGACATCTCGGTGATCTCGCGGATGTTGCGGCCGCCGATCTTTACGGCAAGTGCTTCCGGCTTGAGCCGCGCGCCGTTGCAGACTTTGCACGTGTTGGCGGACATGTATTTTTCGATGTCCTCCTTCACGTATTCGCTGCTGGTTTCGCTATAGCGGCGCTGGAGATTGTTGATCACGCCCTCAAACGTCGTCTCATACGACCAGACGTGCCCGCTGCGCGATTCGTATTCGAATTTCTGGCGCTTTTCGCCGCCGTATAAAACCGTTTCCAGCAAATCGGACGGCCAATCTTCGACCGGCGTCGACGTCTTCACGCGACGGCTGCGCAGAACGCGCTCGACCTGCTGCGTGTAATACGGGTTCATCGAGGGATAGCGGCCGGTACCGATGTTGCGGGACCAGGGCACGATCGCGCCCTGCACAATCGATTTTGAGCGATCGGGAATGACTTTCCACGGATCGATCTCGATCTTAACGCCCAGGCCGCTGCATCCCGGACACGCGCCGAACGGGGAGTTGAACGAAAACAGCCGCGGCTCGAGCTCGCCGAACGAGAGGCCGCAATACACGCACGCAAAGCTTTCGCTGAACGTCATCTCTTGCTGCGACTTGCCGCCGCCGGCGGCCGGGGCTTCATATAAGACCGTGACGATGCCGCTCGAGAGCTTCAGCGTCGTCTCGACCGAGTCGGCAAGACGACTGCGGATGTCCGGCTTCATGACGAGCCGGTCGACGATGACCTCGATCGTGTGCTTGCGTTTCTTGTCGAGATCGATTTTGTCGCGCAGCTCTTTGATCTCGCCGTCGATGCGAACGCGCGCGAAGCCCTCCTTCGAGATCTCCTCGAAGAGCTTGGTGTACTCGCCTTTGCGTCCGCGAATGACCGGCGCGAGGATTTGCAAGCGGGTCCCTTCGGGAAACTCTGCGATCGACTCGACGATCTGCTGCGCGCTTTGCGCGCTGACTTCGCGTCCGCAATTGTAACAGTGCGGCTTGCCGATCCGCGCGAAGAGCAACCGCAGATAATCGTAGATCTCGGTGACGGTGCCGACCGTCGAGCGCGGATTGCGCGAGGTCGATTTCTGGTCGATCGAGATCGCCGGGCTGAGCCCCTCGATGTAGTCGACGTCCGGCTTCTCCATCTGACCGAGAAATTGCCGGGCATAGGATGAGAGCGATTCGACGTAGCGCCGCTGCCCTTCCGCATAGATCGTATCGAAGGCCAGGGACGACTTGCCGCTTCCCGAGAGCCCCGTAATAACGATCAGGCGGTTCCGCGGCAAGACAAGGTCGACGTTCTTGAGATTATGCTCGCGGGCGCCCTTGATGACTAACGAATCAAGGCCGGCGGGGGCAGGCGGGCTCACGTGCGTCTAGACTCCACCGAACGTCTGTTCGTTGCGCGCCCGGCTCCGTCCGCCGGCCTTGCGTTTTTAGCGAAGTGCTAAGTGCTGGGCGTAGGCGAGGTGATGCCGCAGCTGCGGGACCGTCACCGACGCAAGGTTGCGGATGTACGGGTCGCCGCCGTTCTTCGCTTCATCCCAGAAGAGCCGCACCGCCTCGCGATGCAGTGCGACCTGGTCCCGGGTGTAATCTGCAACGATGCGCGTCCCGCGCGCACCGCTGAGCTCCCCGAGCTGCCGGCGTCCTGCTTCCATCGAAGGCGCCGTGGCCGGAAGCCCTTTTCTCAAAGCCATAGCCTTGAGCCGGCTGTCGTTGAACGACCATGCGCGACCGACCTCATAAGCAAACCGGCGCAGGCTCGGGTCGCGGGATTCCCTCAGGACGACGCGCGACTCGTCGATCTCGGTTCGAGCGAGCGAAAGCGCGCGCGACATGAACTGCGCGTCCCACACGGTCGGAGCGGTAGACTCGACGACTGTTTGTCCGAACGCCGGAGCTTCAGACAGGCATCCTCCGAGAATGACGGCCAGCAGCATCGCAGCGTACCGTTGCTTTTTCATGGCAAGTACCGTGCCCCGCGCTTGCCGGAACATCACGTAGGGACCGGCTGCTCGGTCCCTCTTCAGACGGCCGTCGGCGGTTTTCCCAGCGAATCGCGCAGCGCCAAATACTCTCCGACGACGACCAGCATCACGTACGCCAACACGATTTGAATGAGGATGGCGCCGACGATCGGTCCGAGGAACGGCACGAAGTACAGCAGCGTTCCGATCAGGCGCCCGACGAACAAAATGACGC
>JBOHTT010000379.1:0-1901 GCA_050733775.1 Vulcanimicrobiaceae bacterium | reverse complement strand
GACGGCGTCGCCGGCGTGCTCACCGGCGAGCACGTGAAGGCGAGCTGCAAGCCGTTCGCGGTCGGAATCGAGACGCAGCCTTCCTTCTATCCTTGCGCGATCGACCACGTGCGCTACGCGGGCGAACCCGTCGCCGTGGTCGTGGCGCGCGATCGTTATCTCGCGGAAGACGCGCTCGAAGCGATCGCGGTCAGCTACGAACCGCTGCCGGCCGTCGTATCGATCGACGACGCGCTGGCTCCCTCCTCGATCGCGCTGCACGAGAACGTCGGCAGTAACGTCGTGCACGACCGCACGTTCTCGTACGGCGACGTCGCCGGCGCGTTTGCGAACGCCGAGCACGTCGTCCGTGCGCGCTTCGATTTTCCGAAATACGCATCGACGCCCATCGAGACATACGGCGTCATCGCGCGCCACGAACGCGCGAACGACGCGTACGTCGTGCACGCGAATTTTCACGGCCCCTTCGTGCTGCACGCGCTCATGGCCGGCGCGCTCGGCGTGCCGAGCCACAAGTTGCGGCTGATGGTGCCGCCCGATATCGGCGGTTCGTTCGGGATCAAGGCAGGCGTTTATCCGTACATCGTGCTCGTCGCGCTGGCGAGCAAACACTGCGGCGTCGCGGTGAAGTGGATTGAGGATCGCCTCGAGCATCTGGCGTCGTCGTCGAGCTCGACCGATCGCGTCACGTGGGCAGAGGCCGCGGTCTTGCGCGACGGCACGATCTTGGGGCTGCGTCTCGACCAAGTCGACAACACCGGTGCGTACGTGCGCGCGCCGGAACCGGCGTGTCTCTACCGCATGCACGGCACCGTGACGGGAGCGTATCGCATCCCGGTCGTCGAGATGCGCAATCGCCTGGTCGCGACGAACAAATCGCCGACGGGACTCAATCGCGGCTACGGCGGTCAAGAGCAATATTTCACGCTCGAGCGCCTCGTTGCGCTGACCGCACGGCAGCTGCAGCTCGACGTCACCGACGTCATCCGCCGCAATCTCGTGCGCAAGGACGAGTTTCCATATCATGCGCCCGCGGGCTCCGTGTACGACAGCGGCGATTACGAAGCGGCGTTCGAACGCGCGCTTCAGCTCGCAGATTACGATGCGCTGCGCGCCAAGCGCGAACGCGCGCGCGCCGGCGGGCGCAAGGCCGGGATCGGCATTGCGTGCGTCGTCGAGCCGTCGGGGTCGAACATGGGCTACGTTTCCGTTGCGCTGCCGCGCGAGATCCGCGAACGCTCGCTACCGAAATCGGGATGCACCGAGGCAGCAACGGTCAGCATCGATCCGCTCGGCTCGATTTCGGTTCGGCTTTCGACGACACCGCAAGGTCAGGGCCATGCGACGGTCGCCGCGCAAGTCGTCGCGGACGAGCTCGGCGTCTCGCCGGAGAGCGTGGAGATCGTCGCCGAGATGGACACGCAGACGTCGGCGTGGTCGATCGCTTCGGGATCGTACTCGAGCCGTTTTGCACCGGTCGCCGCCGTCGCGATTCGCAACGCGGCGGCCAAAGCCGCCTACAAGCTTCGCGCGATCGCGGCGCATCAGTTCGGCGTTGCGGTCGAAGATGTGACGCTCGCAGGCGGTAAGGCGCGCAGCCTCGACGGCAAACACGAGACGACGCTCAAGCGGCTTGCCGGAACGGCGCACTGGCATCCGCTCGGGTTGCCTGCCGGGATGGAGCCGGGAATTTTCGAGACCGCGCACTTCACGATCGACATCTTGCGGCCGCCCGACGAGCACGACCGCGTCGATTCCTCGGCGATCTACGGTTTTCTCGTCGACGTGTGCTACGCCGAGATCGATCCGGCGACGGCGCGCGTCGATGTGCAGTCGTACGTCACCGTGCACGACTGCGGAAACGTGCTGCATCCGCAAATCGTCGAGGGACAGATTCGCGG
>JBOHTT010000378.1:0-2291 GCA_050733775.1 Vulcanimicrobiaceae bacterium | reverse complement strand
TTGGTGCAGGCGCTCGGGGAAGCGTTGCCGCCCGAAGCCGTCGTCATCGACGAAACGATCTCGTCCGGGCGCGGAATGCGGGTGTTCTTGCGCAGCGACGACGCGCAAAGCTACTTCGGCAATCGTGGGGGCGGTATCGGCTGGGGGCTGCCGGCCGCAATCGGTGCGAAGCTCGCGCTGCCGCAACGTCCGGTCGTGTGTCTCAGCGGCGACGGCAGCGCGATGTACACCGCGCAATCGCTGTGGACGGCGGCGCACGAACGGCTCGGCGTCGTGTTCGTGATTTTCAACAACACGTCGTACAAGATTCTGAAGCAGCGCGTGCGCGCGATGGAAGGCGACGTCGCCCAAACGAATACGTATGTCGGCATGGACTTGCACGAACCGGCGATCGATTTCGTGTCGCTCGCGCGTTCGATGGGCGTTGCCGCCGAGCGCGTGACCACACTCGACGTCGTACGCGCGAAGTTGCAGGACGCGCTCGCGCTGCAGCAGCCGACGCTGCTCGACGTGGCTATCGCATCGTGAGCGCGGGGCCGCTGGCCGGTCTGCGCGTCGTCGATCTCTCGACGGTCGTTGCAGGTCCGCTCACGACGCGAATCCTCGCCGATCTCGGAGCCGACGTCATCAAGATCGAATCCAAAGCCGGCGACATCATGCGATGGACGGGCCCGGGCCATCACGTCGGCATGGGCGCGTTATTCATGCACCTCAATCGCGGAAAGCGTGGTATCGTCCTCGACCTCAAAGCGGAAGAAGATCGCGAGCGCGTGCTGCGACTCTGCGAGAACGCGGATTTGTTCTTTCACAACATCCGTCCCGCCGCGATGCGGCGGCTCCGGCTCGATTATTCGGACGTCGCGGCACGCAGCCCGCGCATCGTGTACGTCAGTCTCGTCGGCTTCGCGCAAAACGGACCGTATGCGCCGCAACCCGCGTACGACGATCTCATTCAAGGCGCGTCCGGCTTGGCGTCGCTGTTCGCCCGTACCGGCGATGCGCCGCGCTACGTGCCGCTCAACATGGCCGATCGCACGAGCGGGCTCACCGCGCTCGGCGTCGTGTTGGCGGCGCTATGGAATCGCGAGCGCACCGGAAAAGGACAGGCCGTCGAGGTTGCGATGTTCGAGTCGCTCGTCGATTTCGTGTTCGGCGACCATCTCGGCGGCCACAGCTTCGAGCCGCCCAACGCCGGCTTCGGCTACGGGCGCTTGCTGACGACGCTGCGCCGTCCACACCGCACGCAAGACGGCTTCATTTGCGTGCTCCTCTACGACGACAAGCAGTGGGAGCGGTTTTTCGCGCTTGTCGGCAAGTCGGACCTATACGAAAGCGATGAGCGTTTGCACGATACGCTCAAACGCCGCGAGCACTACCATGAAGCCTATACGATCGTCGCCGACATTCTGGCGGCCCGTACGACCGAAGAATGGCTGCGCCTTTTACACGAGAACGATTTGCCGGCCGTCCCGATGAACGATCTGGATACGGTGCTGCACGATCCGCACTTGGAAGCAACAGGCTTTTTCGTGCAGCAGCAGCATCCGACCGAAGGTCCGATGCGCACGACCGGACATCCGTCGCGTTGGAGCGCCACGCCGCCGAATGCTCCCGGCACCGCGCCAAATCTCGGCGAACACACCGCCGAGATCTTAGCGCAATTGGATAGCTGAGCTGCTTACTGCGGGTGGTTGAAGGCCGGTGGACCCGAGTGCGAGACCATCAGCGCGATTCCACCGGCGGTGAGATCGTGCTTCCGATGCTCGCGCTTCGGCGGCGCGCCTTGCATGCCGTTTGCCGGCGGCTGACCCTGCGACTGCATGTGCTGCGCAAACAGCGAATGCATTTGCGTCATCGCGTCGCGGTGCGCGGCAAGGATCGTGTCTTTTTCGCCCGGTGTTAGCGCGGCATCGAGCTGCGCGGCGGCTGCTTTGCGATCCGGAGTTTGCGAGACCGCCATCTGCCCGACGACATTCGCGAGCAACTGACGGTGTGCGGGCGTAAGCGCGCCGAGAACCTTATCGCGCTATTGCTGGTGAATGGTCTCCATTTGTCCGCGCATTTGCCGCATCTGGCCCCAGTCGCCGTGCGCTGCGGGCGGCGCCGGAGGAGCCGGTGGCACGCCGGCAGCCTGTGCGAATGCCATAGCCGGCGGGAGTGAAAATGAAGCCACGATGAGAGCCGTGGCGATTTGCTTTATCATGATGAGTCCTTCTACTGCGAAAGTGGCCCCATCGTAACAGCTATTGTTTAGGCGATTCTTAGAATCGCTATAGCTTGTCATCCTGAGC
>JBOHTT010000377.1:0-2890 GCA_050733775.1 Vulcanimicrobiaceae bacterium | reverse complement strand
GGCGTCGGCAAGACCGCGGTCGTCGAAGGCCTCGCACAACGCATCGCCGCCGGAACGGTGCCGACGGCGCTGCGCGAAAAACGCGTGCTGGCACTTTCGCTCGGCCCGCTGGTTGCCGGAACGAAATATCGCGGCGAATTCGAAAGCCGCGTCAAGCGCATTCTGGATGAGATCAAGCGCGCTTCCCGAGACATCATCCTCTTCATCGACGAACTCCATACGCTCGTCGGCGCGGGAGCCGCGGAAGGCTCGCTCGATCTGTCGTCGATGATCAAGCCGGAGCTCGCGCGCGGAGAGCTGCAATGCATCGGCGCGACGACCTTCGGCGAGTATCGCAAACACGTCGAAAGCGATCCGGCTCTGGAACGCCGTTTCCAACCCGTCGCGGTCGAAGAACCGACCGTCGCGCAAACGATTGCGATTCTGCGCGGCCTGCGCCCGCGTTACGCCGTGCACCATCACGTCGAGATCACCGATGCGGCATTGGAAGCCGCTGCGACGCTTTCGGCACGGTACATCGCCGATCGCTTTCTGCCGGATAAAGCCATCGATCTCGTCGACGAAGCGGCAGCGGGTGCTTCGCTCACGGCGAGCGGCGCGAACGTCGTCGTCGACGCCGGCGACATCGCGCGCATCGTCTCGCGCTGGACCGGCATTCCGCAAGGAACGCTCAGCGAGGAAGAATCGCGCAGTCTGCTAGCCCTCGAAAAATCGCTCGAAGCGCGCGTGGTCGGCCAACACGACGCGGTCGTTGCGGTCGCCGAAGCCATTCGACGCGCGCGGGCGGGACTCAAAGATCCGCGGAAGCCCGTCGGCGGATTTCTCTTCATCGGGCCGTCCGGGGTCGGAAAAACGGAGCTGGCGCGCGCGCTTGCCAACGTGCTGTTCGGAACCGACGACGCACTGCTGCGGCTGGACATGACCGAATACACGGAAGGTCACACCGTGTCGCGCCTACTCGGAGCGCCGCCCGGATATCACGGTCACGACGAGCCCGGACAGCTCACCGAACCGGTTCGCCGCCGTCCGTACTGCGTCGTCTTGTTCGATGAAATCGAAAAGGCGCATCCGGACGTCACCGCGATCCTCATGCAAATTCTCGACGACGGGCGGCTCACCGACGCCAAAGGCCGTACGATCGACTTTCGCCACGCATTGATCGCGATGACGAGCAATGTCGATCCCGACGATCTCGCGCTCGTTCTGCGCAAAGAGTTTCTCGACCGCATCGACGAGGTGGTGACGTTCAAGATCCTCGGCTTCGAGCAAATCGAGCAAATCGTCGAGCTGCAATTGCGCGCGCTCGTCGAGCGGCTCGGCGCGAGAGCCGTGTTGCTGGATCTCACGCCCGATGCGCGACGCTATCTCGCGCACGAGAGCATTGCCGCCGGCAGCGGCGCCCGCTACGTACAGCGCACGATCGCGCGCTGCGTCACCTCACCGCTCTCCAGCGCGATCCTGCGCGGTGAACTGCCCGGCGGCAGCACGGCGAGGGTCGCCTATGACGGCAACGCCGTCATCGTCAGCGCTGCTTAGCAGACCCGAAGGGTTTCGACTGTTTTACCACGGTGGGCTGGGCGAGCCGTAGAAGATCGCCGACCGTCCGATGCGCTTCGACGTCATGTCGCAAATGCGCGTCGGGATCGATGTCGTAGACATTGCGGCGTCCGAGACGGCGGCGCGTTAGGATGCCGGCTTCTTCGAGATCGCCCAGGATCTGCGTAACCGCGCGTTCCGTGATGCCGACGGTGTCGGCAAGCTCGCGTACCGTGGAGTTCGTATTCTTTGCGAGGGCTATGACAACGTGCGCGTGGTTGCTCAAAAACGTCCACCCCCGCCGACGTTCCATGCGGAGGTTTTCCTGCTAGGTGAGTCCTTTGCCTGTTATACTTTTCGGGAGTTTACGTTCCTGAATCGCAGGTAGGAGAGGCGGCCGCCAACTTGACGACCATCTCGTTGGTCTCTGCAGCAAAGAAAGTAATCGCGTCTGCACGCAGGGAGCCGTGAGGGCCGATAATCTCCCCGGCAATCCGCCGCACCTCAGCCGCGCATTCCTCTATAGTGGGCAATACGTTGCCGGCAGCTTGCTCTTTCGCCCAAGCTTTCAGCGCCTTCCACAACGTATCGACAAAGGTGACATCGTAAGTCATCTCACGCAATTTATCACGATTCGCGCTGCAAAATAACGCGGTCGACGTTCACGACGCAGTCTTCGCGAGAACGAAAGCCTGAATGGTAAATCCGGCTTTCGAATTCCTAAACTAAGAGCATGAGCGCGACGGACACGAGTACCCCGACGACCATCGCAATCAGCAGTCCAACCACAACGACGGTTGCGAGATCCATTCCAAGGTCTACAAAATCGACTGGATCGCGGTTTCGATTTGCTGGCTCGACATCTCACCCAAACGATACGTCTTGATGTTACCCTTGCGATCGATGAACACGTGCACCGGCAGCGCGATGATGCCGTAGGTATCGAGCAGCTTCTGGTCCGCGATGACGATCGGAAACGGAATCTTGTACTGGTCGCGAAAGCCTTCGGCACGGTCGCTGTTCCCGTCGTCGTTTAAGCCGATGATGACCAGCCCGCGCTTCGCGTATCGTTTTGAGAATTTGACGATCGACGGCGTTTCCTCGCGGCACGGCGCGCACCAGCTCGCGAAGAAGTCCAAGTACACGGGTTTGCCGCGATACGTTGACAGAACGAGCTTCTTGTCATCGAGCGTTTTCGCCGTAAACGTCGGAGCAGGCTGACCCGAACGCGGAGGCGCCGCCGCCCTCGCCGGCAGAGTGCATAACGCGACACACGCGACTACGACAATATTCCTGAATGAGATCACGTCGTTACGAGCCCCATCTTAAAAAAGAAGTATTCGGCTCGGAGTCG
>JBOHTT010000376.1:0-3822 GCA_050733775.1 Vulcanimicrobiaceae bacterium | reverse complement strand
CACATCGCGCTGGGAGACTTGGAGAAACTCGACCGCAACGAGATGAAAGCGCGCCTGGAGCAAATCGGCGTGCAGCTGTACGAAGCCAAGGAAGCCGAAGTCGGCCCCGACATCATGCGCCTCGTGGAGTCGCGGTACATCATGCTGCCGATCATCGACCGGATGTGGGTGGATCATCTGTACGTGATGGATGCGCTCAAGAGCGGCATCGGTCTGCGCGGTTACGGTCAAAAAGACCCGCGCGTCGAGTACGAAAAAGAAGCGTACGAGATTTTCGAAGACCTCAAGAACAACATCGCGGACGAAGCGATCAAAATGATCTTCCACGTGCAAATCGAGCGGCAAGAAGCGCCGCCGCCCGAATCGCCCGTTCAGACACCGCCGGGGCTCGAAGCGATTCCGACGGGCGCGTTGCTTCCCCAACCCGCCGTTGCTCTACCGCCTTCGGGCAACGGCGCGGCCGTCCCGGATTCAGCGCTCGAAAATGTACTCGGTCCGGTTCCCGGTAGACCCTCGAAGCAGCATCTGCACACCAACCGCGAGGACGAGTCGCCCGCGAAGCCGGCCGCGCGAACGCAGGAAAAAGTCGGCCGCAATTCGCTGTGCCCGTGCGGGTCCGGGAAGAAATTCAAGAAGTGCCACGGCGCGGCGGCCTAGAACGCTTATCGCAATGAGTGACGCACAGCTGGCGATGATCGGACGATTGCGCGAACGTCTTGCGACGTTAAGGGTGCGTCTTTGACGATGCCGGAAAGCGCCGAAAGCTAAGCGAGCTGGAGCAGCGCTCGCGCGCTGAGGATTTCTGGAACGATCCGCAGACCGCGCAGCGCACGATGAAAGAGCTTTCCGATCTGCGCGACGAGACGGAGCGGTTTTCGTCCGTTCAATCGCTGCTCGACGACGCCAGCGAAACGCTCGAAATCCTCGGCGACGAACAAGGCGCGGGCGCAGAGGCTGACGCGGCGATCGAGCGCGCAACTGAGCAGCTCGACTCGCTCGAGATGGCAGCGAATTTCGATCGCGAGTACGACAGCCATAACGCGATCGTCAGCATCAATTCCGGAGCAGGCGGAGTCGACGCCGCCGATTGGGCACAGATGCTGGCACGTATGTACCTGCGCTGGGCCGAGCGCGAAGGCTTCTCCGTACAGATCACCGACGAATCGCCGGCTGAAGAAGCCGGCATCAAGTCGATGACGTTCTTCGTGCGCGGTCGCAACGCGTATGGAATGCTCGAGAGCGAGCGCGGCGTTCATCGCCTCGTGCGCATCTCGCCATTCGATCAGCAGCATCGGCGCCATACCTCGTTTGCGTCGGTCGACGTCATTCCGGAAGTCGAGGCCGATGAAGAGACTGGTGTGGAAATCAAGCCGGACGACGTGCGCATCGAGACGTACAAATCCGGCGGCGCCGGAGGTCAGTACGTCAACAAGACCGAGTCCGCAATTCGCATCATCCACATTCCGACAGGCCTCGTCGTCACCTCGCAGCAAGAGCGCTCGCAAATGCAGAACCGCGACGTCGCAATGAACATCTTGCGCGCCAGGCTCGTACAGCGTGAGTACGAAGAGCGAACGGCGAAGCTCGACGAGCTACGCGGCGAGCGCCGCGCCAACGAATGGGGCTCGCAGATTCGCTCGTACGTGCTGCAGCCGTATTCGCTCGTCAAAGATCATCGCACCGGCGTCGAAACCGGCAACACGCAGGCGGTACTCGACGGCGACATCGATCTGTTTATTTGGCCGTATCTGCAACAACGTGGTATAGCGCCTTTGCGGCGAGCGTAGGCCATTCGCCCATCGCGCAGATAATTTCATAGGGAGCGGCCCACGGGTACCAGCGTGCAATTTGGCTGTCGAATTCGGCGATCGGCGGAAAGACCGCGATAACCGGCGTGCCCAGCATGCCTGCGAGATGGACGGCACCGGAGTCCGGCGCGATGATTGCAGAGGCGCGCGCGATGGCCGCTTTCCACGGCCTCAAGTCTTCGCATAGTTGGAGTGGCGCTTGCGTGGCGGCCGCGAGACGCTGCGCGAACGAGGCCTCTTCCGTCGAAGCGATCAGCGAGAAATTCGGCCTGGATAGGAGCTCCGCGACGAGCGTGGCGACGTCGTCGAAGCGAATTTCGAGCCGCTCCCATTTCGATGTCGCTTGCAGCAGAATGCGGCCGTCTTTGGGCTGCGCGTCTCTGAGGATCAGCGGCGAGAGCCGCGTCGCATCGTACGGAGGCTCGCCATCGAGCCACGGCTGCGCGAGCGACCAGATGACTTCGCATTCGTGCTTTTTCTGCGGCGATAATCCGGCAGAGCGAAAGACGGTGCGAGTCAGATGCTTGCGCACCCACAACGTCTTGAGCGGCTTGC
This sequence comes from Vulcanimicrobiaceae bacterium, assembly GCA_050733775.1. Classification (GTDB taxonomy): domain Bacteria; phylum Vulcanimicrobiota; class Vulcanimicrobiia; order Vulcanimicrobiales; family Vulcanimicrobiaceae; genus JAFAMS01. The sequence goes on along the minus strand of JBOHTT010000376.1, from coordinate 1,459 downwards.
CCCATCCGTTTGCGAAACCGGCGCGGATAGGAGCGCCGACGGCACTCGCAAGGCGATAGCCGCCGGGATCTTCGGTCGCAACCAGCACGCAATCATAATGTTGTGCTGCAAGCTCGCGTCCGAATGCGCGAATCGTTGCGAGCGTTTCCGGAGTGCTCGAGCGCAGCGCAAACGGCGAGATGTGCACTTGCCGGGCGGCGCGCGGTGTGAATATCTCGGCGTTGCGGTCGGTCATCACCAAATCTACCGCTATCGCGCGATCGGATAACGCACGAAGCAGCGGCGTGAGCGCGAGTGCGTCCCCGATTGCATCCAGCCGAATGATAAGGACAGACTGCGGGGAGGATATCGGCATTAGCGAATGATCCTTCAGGAATGATCGCCCCGGACAATGTCGTCACCTTCGAACGCATCGAAGGCTACCGCGTGCTACGCTCCCTGGGCTACGCCTACGGGCAAGCCAGCCGCCCGAAGAACCTTCTGCGCGCGACGTTTCGCAGTATCGGCGCGTTCATCGGGCTGGCGCCGATCGAATACCTCACGGATGCAGAGCGCGCGCGTGCGGATTCGCTGAGCTCGCTCATCGCTCGTGCCAACGCGCTGGGGGCAAACTGCATTCTCGGATTGCAATTTCAAGTTGCAGAACAATCCGACGGTTCGACGCGTGTCGTCGCGTTCGGCGAAGCGGTCGTGCTCGATCCGGATCCTGGAAAGCAGGACGGCGAGGCGGCATGAGCCTGGAAGAGCGCGCGCGCCGCGAAAAAGCGCTTGCACGAGCGTCGCGAGCGGTCGACGCGTGTCGCAAATGTCAAATTGGCTATACGCGCACGCATCCCGCATACGGTGAAGGCGATCCATGCGCGCGCCTCATGCTCGTCGGCGAAGGGCCGGGCGAAACGGAAGATCGCTTGGGGCGGCCATTTGTCGGCAAGGCCGGCGAGCTGCTCGATCGCATGATCGCGGCAATCGGTCTCGCGCGCGAGGAAGTCTACATCGCGAACACGGTGAAGTGCCGGCCGGTGTTCGACGACGGCTCGCGGCTTCGCAATCGTGCGCCGACGCCGGACGAGATGGCGAATTGCCGCGCCTATCTGGAGGAGCAAATCGACATCATCAGGCCGGAAATCATCTTATGTCTGGGCTCGCCGGCCGCAAAATCGTTTCTCGGCGACAAGTTCTCGATCACGAAGCAGCGCGGTATTTGGTACGAAGGGCCGCACGGCATCCCGCTGATCGCCACGTTCCACCCCGCCTATATTCTGCGCATGACCGGTGGCAAAGAGATGACCGAAGTAAAGAAGCTCGTGTGGTCGGACTTGAAACAACTTCGTGCCCGCCTGGACGAACCGCCACCCCAACCGCAACCCGAGATCACGCAGCAGGCGTTGTTCTAGCCTGTCATGGTGAGCGGAGCGTCCCGTAGGGACGCGGAGTCGAACCACAGCGAAGTTCGTTCTCC
>JBOHTT010000375.1:0-6298 GCA_050733775.1 Vulcanimicrobiaceae bacterium | reverse complement strand
TGGTAATCGAGCGCTACAGTCACGTGATGCACATCGTCTCAAACGTCGTCGGTCGATTGCGTGAAGACAAAGATGCGCTGGATTTGTTCGCCGCCGCGTTCCCCGCCGGAACGGTAACCGGCACGCCGAAAATTCGTGCGATGCAGCTGATCGACGATCTCGAACCGGTAGCTCGCGGTCTCTATGCAGGCAGCGTCGCGCATATCGACTTCGATGGCGACATGGATTCGTGCATCGTGCTACGCTGCGTGACGCTTTCCGGCGGACGCGCGTACTGGCAGGCCTCGGCCGGAATCGTCGCCGACAGCGATCCCGAAGCCGAGTATCAAGAGATTCTGCACAAGACCGCGATCGTGCGAAGCGTCTTAGGGCTGCCGTGAAGCTGCTGCTCGTCGATAACTACGACTCGTTCACGTATAACTTGGCGCATCTCTTTGGCATGGAGGGCGCCGAGGTCGACGTGGTGCGTAACGACGATCCGGTTCTCGACGATCGCCTTCTCGCGCGTTACGACGCGACTGTGGTCGGTCCGGGTCCGGGACGGCCTGAAGACGCCGGGGGTACGTGCATGCTGATTCGCGCGGCGGCACACGATGCCCATCCGCTCCTCGGCGTCTGTTTGGGAGCGCAGGCGATCGGTCTCGTCTTCGGCGGTACCGTCGAGCACGCGCCACGATTGATGCACGGCAAAGCATCGCAGATTCGCCACGACGGCACATCGTTGTTCGAAGGCCTGCCGTCGCCTTTTGCCGCGATACGTTATCACTCGCTTTGCGTCGGAGCGGATGCGCTTCCAAGCGTCTTGCGGACGCTGGCCACGAGTGAAGACGGCGTCGTTCAAGGTATCGCGCACCGAGAGCTGCCCCTGGCGGGCGTGCAGTTTCATCCCGAATCGGTGCTGACCGAGCATGGCCGGCAATTAGCCCGGAACTTCTTGGAGATGGCGCGGCGATGAATGCTTTTGCCGCTGTGTTGCGGCGCGCAATCGCCGGCGAGGATTTGGGTGCCGAGCAAACTGCCGCAGCGTTCGGGGCGATTATGGACGAACAGATTTCGCCTTTGCAGGCTGCGGCCTTACTCGCGGCCCTCGCAACGAAAGGGGAGACGCCGGCAGAAGTTGTGGGGGCCGCGCGCGCGATGCGCGAGCGAAGCTTGCACGTCGATGTCGACGGAGATGTCGTTGATGTATGTGGAACCGGCGGCGACGCGGCGGGCACGATCAATATCTCGACCGGCGTTGCATTCATTCTCGCCGGCGCCGGAATTCGCGTCGCGAAGCACGGCAATCGCGCTGCCTCCAGCAAGTGTGGAAGTGCAGACGTTCTCGAGGCGCTCGGCGTGAAAATCGATATTTCGCCGGAGCTCGCGGCACGTCAGCTGGTAGAACACAACGTTACCTTTCTGTTCGCGCAACATTATCATCCGGCGATGCGCGCTGTTGGCCCCGTTCGCAAAGAGCTCGGCGTTCGTACGATCTTCAACATGCTTGGCCCGCTGACGAATCCCGCGGGTGCACGGCGGCAGGTCATCGGCGTTGCGCGCGAAGAGTGGCTGGAGCTTCTGGGCGAGGCCCTCGCCGAGCTGGGAGCGGAGGCCGGTGCAATCGTTCACGCGACGAACGGCCTCGACGAGGTTGCCGGCGACGTCCCGACGCGGGTTTATCAGTTCGATCGAACCGGCTCTCGCACGTGGGTTCTGGTCCCCCGTGATTACGGTGTCGCGGCGACTCTTGACGACCTACGCGGAGGCGATTCCAAAGCGAATGCCGATGCGCTCGTGAGCATTCTTTCGGGCGAGCGCTCTGCGCGAGCGGACGTCGTGTGTCTGAACGCGGCCTTGGCCTTCGTGGTCGCGGGGCGGGCACGCTCGATCGACGAAGGTCTGGGCTTGGCTCGCAAAAGCATCGGTGAAGGCAAAGCACTGCAGGCGCTTGACGGTTTGCGCGCGCGTCCGCAAATGGAGTTTGCATGACCGAAGTCGACATACTGGCAAAGCTGTACGCCGCGAAACGCGAAGCGCTCGAAAGGGAGCGCGAACGCGAATCGCTCGCGCAGATCGAAGAGCGTGCCGCTGCCCGAATGGCAGAGCGCCGGCCGTTTCGTGAGGCGCTAACGCAAACTCGCGGTCCGGCAGTCATCGCGGAGATCAAGCGCGCGTCGCCTTCGAGGGGTCTGATCGTTCGCGACATGAAAGCGGCCGACGTTGCCCGCCGTTACGCCGTTGCCGGCGCGGACGCGCTCAGCGTGCTGACCGAAACCGATCATTTCCTCGGCGATCTTGCGTATCTGGATGAAGCGAGAGCCGTTACAACGTTCCCGATCCTGCGCAAGGACTTCCTCAACGATCCCTACCAGGTGGCGCAATCGGCAGCATACGGCGCGGATGCAATTTTGGCGATTCTTTCCGGCATCGACGATGCGACGCTCGAGATGCTTTTGAAGGAAGCGCGGCGTTGGCAACTGGATGTGCTCGTCGAAATTCATGACGAGCACGAGCTGCAGCGCGCACTTGCGGCGGGAACGACGCTCCTCGGGATAAACACCCGCGACTTGCGGACGTTTGAAACCAATCTCGCGGTCGCCGCCGAATTGCTGCCACGCATTCCGAAAGACGTGCTGGCGATCAGCGAAAGCGGAATCAATTCCGCGGAAGATACCCGCGCGCTCGTTGAGGCCGGCGCCCGCGGCTTCCTAATCGGCGAGACGCTCATGAAGGCCGACAATCCGGCGGACCTCATCGGGGCGATAAAGGCGAGCGTTCCGGCTTCGGCATCCCACTGACGCGCGTAAAGGTTTGCGGCTGCGTCTCGTATGACGACGCCGCGCGCGCGCTCGATGCCGGTGCCGATACCGTCGGTTTCATCTTTGCCGAGAGCGAGCGGAAGATTCCGATCGACACCGCGGCCGAGATCGTCGCGCGGTTGCCGCCCTTCACGACCGTATTTGGGGTGTTCGTCGATCCGGACATCGCGACCGTGCGTTACGCACAGGACGCCGTGCCGGGGCTGCACGCGCAATTCAGCGGCGACGAGCCTCCGGCATTTTGCGAGTCGGCAGCCGGCCTCCGCTACCTCAAGGCGCTGCACCTTGGCGGTTCGCGCGATGATAGCGAGGTCGTCGCGTCGGCCGGAGACTACCCTCGCGCCGTCCCCCTGTTCGATGTCTGGCATCCTCACAAGCGCGGCGGGACGGGGGTCACATTTACCTGGTCGCGCCTTGCCGGCACGACAAAGCCTCCGGTCTTTGCAGTTTCCGGCGGACTGACAGCCGAAAACGTAGGTGAATGCGTTCGGCTTCTCAGGCCGAACGTGGTCGACGTTCGCTCTGGGGTGGAAACGGACGGGCGAAAGGATCCGAATAAAATGCGTGCTTTCGTGCGTGCGGTGAGGGAGGCAGATGCAGAAACCTGACGAGCGAGGATATTTCGGAGACTTCGGCGGTCGCTGGGTTCCGGAAGTCTTGTTCAAACCGCTCGCCGACGTCGAGTCTGCGATGAACGAAGCGTTTGCGGATCCCGGCTTTTGGGACGAGTTTCACGGGCTTCTTAGCGAGTACGTCGGGCGTCCGACCCCGCTGACGACGATCAAGCGCTTTGCGCAACCGCGTCAAGCGACGGTCGTCCTGAAACGCGAAGATCTCAACCACACGGGCGCGCACAAAGTCAACAACACGGTCGGACAGGCACTGCTTGCGAAGCGTATGGGCAAGAAGCGCCTGATTGCGGAGACCGGTGCCGGTCAGCACGGCGTCGCCGTCGCAACGATTGGTGCGAAGCTCGGTATTCCCGTCGACGTGTACATGGGAACAGTCGACGTCGAGCGTCAAGCGCTCAACGTCTACGTGATGCGTCTCTTAGGTGCAACCGTACACGAAGTGACGGGCGGTACGCAGACGCTCAAAGACGCGACGAACGAAGCCTTTCGTGTGTGGGCCGCGCAATGCGAGGACACGTTCTATGTAATCGGCAGCGTCGTGGGCGCGCATCCCTATCCGTTCATGGTCCGGGAATTTCAACGGATCATCGGCGACGAAGTACGCGTTCAGTGCCAGGAACGCTTCGGGCGCCTCCCAACCGACATCGTCGCGTGCGTCGGCGGTGGAAGTAACGCGATGGGCATCTTTACGGCGTTCATCGACGACAAAAACGTGAACTTGTGGGGTGTTGAAGCCGCGGGGAAAGGTGCGAGCACGCCGGACACTGCTGCCTCGCTCGTGTCGGGAAAGGTCGGTATCCTCCACGGCTCCCGTTCGTACTTACTGCAAACTCCCGACGGGCAAGTCAGGCCGACGCACTCCATCAGCGCTGGTCTCGACTATCCAGGAGTCGGGCCCGAGCATTCCTATTTGAAGGAAACGGGGCGCGCCAAATACGTTGCGGTCACCGACGACGAGGCGCTTGCGGCCTTCCACGCGTGTGCGAGCAACGAGGGGATCATTCCGGCGTTGGAGTCGGCGCACGCGCTTGCGTACGTGCAGCAACTGGTGAAGGAAAGGGGCGAGGAAGCGTTGATCGTCGTGAATTTGAGCGGTCGAGGCGACAAGGACGTGAATCAAATCGCAAAACTCGAAGCGGAGCAGCCTGAGGCTGCCGAGGCGGTGCCCGCATAATGGCAACTGCAATGGACGAAGCCTTTGCCAAGGCCAAGAAGGACGACCGCTGTGCGTTGATCGGCTACGTCGTGGCGGGCGATCCCGACATGGAGACGAGCCGCGCCGTGATCGATGCCATTGTCGAAGCCGGCGTGGACATCGTCGAGTTGGGAATTCCGTACGGCGATCCGCTCGCGGACGGCCCCACGATCGCTGCAGCCGGACAACGCGCCCTCGCTGGCGGCACGAACATCGACGGCGTATTCAAACTCGTCGGCATGACGAAAGCTCCCGTCGTGCTCTTCACCTACGTGAATCCAGTCGTGCAGTATGGAGTCGAAAAGTTTGCGTTGCAGGCAAAGCGGCACGGAGCTGTCGGCGTGATCATTCCCGACGTGCCGCTCGAAGAGCTCGCATCGATTCGGGATGTCATTCGCAAGCAAGGTCTCATCATGCCGCTTCTCGTGTCGCCCACGACGCCGGACGAGCGCGCGCGGAAGATCTGCGGTGAAACCGAGGGCTTCACGTATCTCGTCTCGCGTCTCGGCGTGACGGGTTCGAAAGACGCGCCCAACATGGATTCGGTTCGCGAACAGCTTGGCCGCATTCGCAAGATGACCGGCCGGCCAATCGCAGTCGGTTTCGGCATCAGCAAGGCACCGCACATCGTCGGTGTCCGCGACTACACGGACGGGGTCATCATCGGGAGCGCTCTGATCGATGCGTACGCGAACAAGAAGGGCGCGCCGGCTGCTGCGGCGGCGGCGATGATGTTCGTCAAGCTGCTGAAGATGGCGTGCAAACGACAGACGGCAGCAGCGGCAGCGGCAACGTAACCGCCCTTTTTTCGGAACCGTCGGGAGCTTGCTGTGGCAACCTGTCATCCCGAGCGTAGCGGCCGCATAGCGGCCGCGTAGTCGAGGGACAGCGGGCAATTACCGCATCTGAATGGTCTCGCAGCGCTTCCCGAGTGCCTGGGAGTCAAGCTCAGTCATAACCGCATCTATATCGTTGACAAAATCACGAAGATTGCTTGGCCACATCGATCGGTCCGGGGCGTCAATCGCGTATGCGAAATCGGCGTAATGGAGGGAGATGTTAACTGACGTAGTGTCACGCCAAGCAATACGGTAATCTGATTCAAGCGTCGCGATGCGTCGCTTCTTCAAAAGGGTTACAACATTTCGGAATGGATAACGTGCGGAAAACAGGAGTTTGTTAGAGCCGGTGTACCGATACTCGATCATCCTGAGAAAACGTTACCGCCATCGGGCAACCGCGGAAAGTTACTTGGCGGACGACGACGCCGCGTAGCCGATCGAACCGTTCGAGGGAGTCAATGCGGACCTTCTTGTATCGTGCGACGTCGGCGAGAATCGGCGCAGTAAAGGCATCGAAAAATGCATTTAACTTCGCTTGCGAACCGTCGTGACGATTAAAGATTACAGACAGGAAGCCATTGGGACGGGTCACCGAGATGTAGCGGTAATCCCGTCCGTCCTTCATCACCGGTGCAGTTGGTTGCGGCTGCGCAATGCGGTAGAACGGAGACTCGCTGAGCACACTCGTCCACCTGGGGAAGTCAGCGATCCGCCCCCGCATTTCCGATCGATGCGCGTACGGCCTGAAGCGATAGGATCCATCGGCCGACACGGCGACCATGTATGCACTGCAGCCGACAGGGGAACCACAAAAGCCCTGTCCTACCT
>JBOHTT010000374.1:0-10317 GCA_050733775.1 Vulcanimicrobiaceae bacterium | reverse complement strand
CGCATCAACGCAAACGGCGTGCGCGAAGCCGCCGCCGATCCTCGGCGCGAGACCTACGCCCTGGCGTATTAGTTTTTGCGCAAGAAGGCGTAGAGCGCGGACCAGTCTTCGCGGCCGTGGCCTTCGTTCCGGGCGCGGTCGTACACGGGTCGCGCCGCCTCTGCGGTCGGCACGGGAACGCCGACTTGTTTTGCAAGGTCGAGCGCGAGCCCAAGATCTTTGAACGCAAGATCGATCATGAAACCGGGTGAATGATCGCCTTTCAAGACCTTCGCGGGATACGTCGTCGACATATGACCTTGTCCCGCGACGGTACCCAGCATGACGCTGCGCGCGAGCTCCGGATTCAAGCCGCTGCGCTCTGCGAGCGTGAGCGCTTCTGCGGTCGTGACGTTGATCGTCACCGACATGAAATTGTTCACGACTTTCATTCGCGAGCCCATGCCCGGCGGACCGCAATGAACGATCGTATCGCCGAGCCGCTGCAGAACCGGGCGCACGCGCTCGAGCGCGGAAGGCTCGGCGCCGGCCATGATCAGCAATTTTCCTTCGACCGCATGTTGCGGCGAGCGGCCGACCGGTGCGTCAACCATGTCGATGCCGCGCTCCTTTAGCGCCGCAATAAACCGGTCGGTTGCGGCAGGCGCAATCGTGCTCATCTCGATGTGAACCGCCCCTTTGCGCAGATTCTGCACGATCCCGTTCGGTCCGAGCAGCGCTTCCTCGACGTGCGGCGAGTCCGGGACCATCGTTATCGTGCAATCGGCGCCTTGCGCTGCTTCCGCCGGCGAGTTGACGGCCACGGAGCCGTCGCGCGCGAGGTTTGATTTTGCTTCGGTATTGATGTCGTACGCGCGAACGGTGTAACCCGCGCGGATGAGGTTGCGCGCCATCGGACCACCCATCGTGCCGAGCCCGACAAAACCGATTGTCTTGATTGCTTCTGCCATGCCGGGCTCTTTTTGCAGTCGTCATAAAAGTCCATGCCGAAGGCGGCGGCATGAAAGCTTATGTTATCGGCGACATCGAAATGCACGATTCTGCGCGTTACGACGAATATCGCAAGCAGGTTCTCCCAACCATCGAAAAATATGGCGGGCGTTTCTTGGTTCGCGGAGGCGCTGCCGAAACGCTGGAAGGAGACTGGAAGCCACGCCGCATCGTCGTGCTCGAATTTCCGGATATGAGCGCGCTCAAGGCGTGGTACAACTCGCCGGAATACGCACCGCTGATCGAACTGCGGCAGTCGGCGTCGCGCGGGTCGCTGATCGCGATGGAGGGCGTCCTCCCCTAAACCGCCTCGGCGATCGCTTTGCCCATCTCTTCCGTGGTCGCCGTGCCGCCGATGTCGCGCGTGCGCGGTCCCTTTTGCAAGACGCGCTCGATCGCCGCAACGACGGCTTGGGCCGCATCGGAATGTCCGAAGTGATCGAGCATCATCGCACCGGACCATATTTGTCCGACCGGATTCGCGATGCGCTTTCCTGCGATGTCCGGCGCGGAACCATGCACCGGCTCAAACATCGAAGGAAAGTCGCGCTCCGGGTTCAGGTTAGCGGACGGCGCGATCCCGATCGTGCCGGTCACTGCCGGTCCGAGATCCGAGAGGATGTCACCGAATAAGTTCGAGCCGACGACGACGTCAAACCAATCGGGATGTTGCACGAAGTGTGCCGTCAAGATGTCGATGTGATACTGGTCCGTCTTGACGTCGGGGTAGTGCGCAGCCATTGCGCGAACGCGCTCGTCCCAATAGGGCATCGTGATCGTGATGCCGTTGGATTTCGTCGCCGACGTCAAGTGTTTTTTGGGCCGGCTCTTCGCGAGCTCGTAGGAGAAGCGCAAGATCCGATCCACGCCTCGGCGTGTGAAAACCGACTCTTGCACGACCATTTCGTCGTCCGTTCCGTCGTTGAGTCTCCCTCCAATCGATGAGTACTCGCCTTCGTTGTTTTCACGCACGATCCAGAAATCGATGTCACCTGGATTGCGCCCCGCAAGCGGCGAGGCGATACCCGGCATGAGCCGGACCGGACGCAGGTTCACGTATTGGCGAAAGCGGCGGCGAATCGGTATGAGCAGTCCCCATAGCGACACATGATCCGGCACGGACGGCCATCCAACCGCGCCGAGAAAAATTGCGTCATGGCGCGCAATGCGTTCCAACCCGTCGTCGGGCATCATCTTGCCTGTCTGCGCGTACACCTCGCAGCTCCACGGAAGATGTTCCCAATCGAATCGCACACCGGCTTTCTTTGCCGCTGCGTCGACCACGCGAATACCCTCCGGGACAACTTCTTTGCCGATGCCGTCGCCGGGAATCGCCGCAATACGATACGTTTTCATAGACGGTCGCTTCGAGAGGAGGTGTCAAAAGGTCATGCAAAGGGCGGTGCGCTTGAAACGCAAGACATTCGTCGCGTCAGCGGCGACGGCGGCGGTTGCGGCCTCGCTTCGGGAAGGAGACGCCGTGGAGCTTTCCGCGATCAAGCCATCGAGCGGTATTACCGACGTCGACGGCATCAAGGTCGGTCATTGGACGTCGACGGCGCGGCCGACGGGATGCACCGTCGTTCTGGCGCCGCCGGAAGGTGCCGTGGGCGGCGTGGACGTCCGCGGCTCCGCGCCCGGTACGCGCGAAACCGATTTACTCAATCCCGAGAACCTCGTGGAGCGCGTGAACGCAATCGTCTTGTCGGGCGGCAGCGCATTCGGCATCGACGCAGCGTCCGGCGTAATGCGGTATCTCGAAGAGCACAATGTAGGATTCGTCGTCTCACCGATCGTCAAAGTGCCGATCGTTCCGGCAGCGATTCTGTACGATCTCGGCGTCGGTGATTGGAAGATTCGACCCGATGCCGCGGCGGGTCACGCGGCGTGTCAAGCTGCAACGACGCAGAGGCCGGCCGAAGGGAACGCGGGCGCCGGTGCGGGCGCGACGGTCGGCAAGTTCTTCGGTTTGCCGCGCGCGATGAAGAGCGGCATCGGGACGGCATCGCTCGAGACGCACGGACTCATCGTCGGCGCAATTGTTGCGGTGAACGCGATCGGCGAGGTGGTCGACCCGTCGAACGGTCATACGATTGCGGGCGTCCGAAACGCTCCGGAAGGAAAGAAAATCGTGGACCTCATGGCGGAGATTCTTTCGGGCAATTTACCACCGGCGCTGGCGCCTGGAACCGCAACCACAATCGGCGTCGTCGCGACGAATGCTGCAATCACGAAAGTGCAAGCACAAAAGATCGCCCAAATGGCGCAAGACGGCATTGCGCGCGCGATTCGTCCCGCGCATACGATGTTCGACGGTGATACGATCTTCGTCATGGCGACGGGCAGCGCAAAGAAGAGCGGCAATCCGACGCTGTTGGGGGCGATGGCCGCTGAAGCGGTTGCGGCTTCGATCGTCCGAGCGATCCATGCAGCGACGTCGCTGCCGAATCTCCCGGCTGCGCGGGATCTTCGCTAGCGGTCTTTCGAGAGAAACGCGGCTACATCCGAATGACGACGCAGCTCTGCGAGCTCGTCATCGCTCGGCAGCTGCGGACGATCCCGCTCGACCGGAACGAGGCAGAGAAAACCCATCGATGTTTCGTCGCTCGCCCGGAACTGGTGCCACGTCATCGGCGGAACGCGGAAGAGATCGAACGTTGTGAAATCGTGAACGCTCGTTCCGACGAGCGCCTTTCCGCTTCCGCGCACGATCATGACGGCGTGCACGTGTTCGTGACGCTCGAGCGTCGTGTAACCGCCGGGCCCGACCTCGAAGTAGCGCCATTGGAAGCCGAGCTCGGCGTCCTCAAAGAGCACGGAGCGCGTGACGCTGCGAAAGGGTGCGCTTCCCGCCTCCTTATACTCCAGGACGTCGACATCGTTCCACCGGTAGGCATCACCGGCCGGCTGAAAGGCTCGTCTCATGCTCCGGCTTTCTCAACCGCCGCGACGAAGTTTCGGCTGCGTTCTCCCAGTGCGTCCCCGGCTGACAGCAAGCTGCCGCCGATGAGGAGCATCGTGTCTTCGCCGTAGAACGCGACCATTTCGCCGGTGCGCTCGACCGGCATACCGCCCGCCGGCACCGGAAGGGCAGGGCGAAGCGAGTCCCATGGCGCTCGCAGCGCACCGGCGAGTGCTCGACAGACGTCCGCTGAGTACGCGAAGCGCCCGCCGTAGTTCGGATAGATGACGGCATCCGCACCGAACAGCCGGAAGAGCTTGCCGAAGAGCAGCACCGGCGACACGCGCAACCCCCCAAAGGATGGATGGGCGAGAATCGCCAGGTCCGCGCTCTGCGCGAATTCCGCGAATGCCGGCAGTCCCAGCAGCATCGGCGCAACGAGCACCATTCGTACGCCGCAGTCGCGAGCCACGCGAGCCTGTTCTGCGACCTGGCGCGGCGTGCCGACGAGGCTCGGCGCATACTGTACGTTCTTACCGGTGCGCTCTCGAGCGCGAGCGATTGCCGCCTGACAATTTCTGACACGCTCCGCAAAGGGTGCATAGCGCTGATCCGCGATGCCGTGATCGTCTTTGATGACGTCGATGCCCGCGTCGGCAAACGTCTGGCAGAGCTCAGCTAAGGTTTCCGGCGAGGAACCTTGCGGCTTCAGCGCGGTGCACGTGAGAGGACGACCATGCACGCCCGTGATTTCACGCACTCCTGCGCTGCCAAAGCGTGGACCCTGGAACGCGGACAGGAGTGCCGGCGGCAAGACGACGTCATGCAGCTCAACGTCCTCTTGCAGCGAGCAATTGCCGAAGAGCATGTTGAGAAGCTGAGCGGGATTTTCACCGACCGTCGCGACGGCCAGCTCCAAGGTCACGCGATATCGGGCGTTTTCCACAGGCTCGACCCCGGCGACGCGCGCGACGATCTCCTCGCGAATGCGCGCGTCGCGTACCGCGGCGAGCGGCAACTCGACGCTTTGTTCGAGCGCGAGCGCCTGCGCTCGCGAGCGGACATCGTCTGAGGTCGAGCTCAGGAAGTATGTCGCTGAAATCCACGCCATCGACTAGGAGCCTTCGTACGCCGAGGAGTAGAGCCCCTCATGCCCGAGGAGCCGGAAAAGCAACGTCAGGCATTTCGTCTCGACGTCAACGAAGATATCGTTGTTACGCTCGAGGAAGCCGGTCGCACAATGAGCGCAACGCTCGTCGATCTTTCTGAAGGTGGTTGCAGATTGCGCACGCGCTTGTGCATTCCGCAATCGCAAATTGCGTTGGAGTTTAAAGGCCCCTCGAACAAGATCAAGCTTGGGGGGCAAATGGTTGGTTCGCGCATCACGGAAAAGAAAGCCGCCGAGTTCGGCGTGCGCTTCGAGATGTCGCAGGTCGAAAAAGACAAACTCGTCTCGGAGCTCCACGAGATTCAGCGCCGGATGGCGTTCAAGCCCACGGAGCCGATGACGACGACCCTCACCGATACCGGTGTCGGCCGCGCGAAACGCAAAGCGTATCGAGCCCCCGTGAAGTTTGCGGTTTCTTTCAAATCGAAGGAGAAGATGCACGAGATCGTCGCTGTCGCAGGCGATCTCTCGATCGGCGGCGTTCTCTTGATCTCACCCGAACCGCTCACGGAAGGCTCGGAGATCGAGCTCGATTTCGTCATGCCGGTGGAAGCCGTCGATTTGGGCGGCGAGCAGCGCGAAGTAGTCGAGCATGGTCCGTTCGGGCAGCGCAAAGTGAAGAAATTGATTCCAGTGCGCCCCTTCGAACCGGTGCACACCAAAGCCAAGGTGCTAAAACGTATCGGATCGATGCCGGAAGGTACCGCGTATGGAACGGCGTTCATCGCTCTATCGGCATTTATGGGAGAAGAAGTTGCCCGCTTCGTTCACGCATTTCAGTTGACGCAATTGCGACGAGCTGCGGCAGCCGCGGATAGTTAGGACACTGACCTTGGCAATGCCCGAACCCCGCCGTCAAGCCTTTCGACTCGATGTCAACGCCGAGCTGACCGTGCGGCTCGCCGACCTCAAACGGGAGCTCAGATTGCTCCTCGTCGATATTTCAGAGAGCGGCGCACGTTTTCGCGCCGGCGTAAAGCTCGAGCCGCAAACGCGCGTGACGTTCAACTGGATGGGGCCGTCGCGGCAACCGATTCCGATCAACGGCACGGTCGTCGCCGTGCGAATGACGGACCCCAAGACCGCGGAGTACGGCATTCAGTTCAACATGCCGGTCGCCGATCGCGACCGATTGGCGCACGAGCTGCTCGAGGTGCAGCGCAGGCGCGCGTATCGGCCGGCCGCGGGCGAGCATCCCGCCGCTACGGCCGCAGCGAATGCGGAATCCGACCTCGGTGGGCGCGCAAAGCGGCAAGGCTATCGTGCAGCGTTTCTCCTCCCCATTATGGCGCGCATCAACAAAGAGGGACGATGGACGACGGCGCGTGGCGAGGCACAGGATATCTCGTCAGGTGGAATGCTGGTCGCGTTACCCGGAGCGTGGGAAGAAAACACGGAGCTGCAAATCATGTTCACGTTGCCGGTCGGTGCGGTGGATCTCGGCGGTGAAGAGAAGGATGTCCTCGAGCAAACGCCTTTCGGCGAGCGCCGCGTGAAGAAGATTTTGCCGGTCCGGCCGTTCGATCCCATCGAAGCGAAAGCGCGCATCGTAAAAAAGACCGGCGGAGCCAAAAACGGCATTCCTCTGTACGGTGTCGGATTCGTCGAGCTCTCGCCCTTTCTGCAAGAGGAAATCGCGCGTTTTGTGCATGCGTTTCAAGTGACGCAGCTGCGCAAGGCGGCTGCAACGCAAGGCTAGACTTCGTAGTCGATCGTCACCGGCGCGTGGTCGGAGTATCGTTCGCCGCGTTCGATCGTTGCGGCGCGCACGCTGCCGGCCAGCTCCGGCGTGACGAGCTGGTAGTCGAGCCGCCATCCGAGATTACGCTCGAAGGCGTTGCGCCAGTTGGACCACCACGTGAATTGTTTGGGCTGCTGGTTTACCGCGCGAAACGCATCGATCCAGCCGACTTCATCGATGACGCGGTCGAACCACGCGCGCTCGGGCGGTAAGAAGCCCGTAATCTTCGAGCATGACTTCGGATCGAACACGTCGATTTCGCGATGGGCAATGTTGAAGTCGCCGCACAGGATGATCTTGCGGCCTTCGGAACGCATGCGTTGCAAGTCTGCGATAAAGCGACTCAAAAAATCGTACTTGACTGCCTGACGTTGCGGGCCCGCGGTGCCGGAGGGTACGTAGAGCGAGCAAATCGACAGCTCGGGATAGTCGAAGCGCAGAAAACGCGCTTCTTCGTCGAGCATACCGAGCCCGCGAACGATGCGTTCGGGCTCGCGGCGCGCGTAGATCGCCACGCCGCTGTAGCCCTTGCGCGCCGCATCCAAGTAGACGGCAGAGTATCCGGCAAATACCGCATCGCCGGGAAGCGTATGCTCCTGCGCTTTGGTTTCTTGAATACAAACGACATCGGGTGCGCTCGCCAGCATCCATGCGAAGAAACCCTTGCGCGCCGCGCTCCGTATGCCGTTGGCGTTGAAGGTTACCACGCGCATCGACCCGTACGTCCACTGCGCTTGGCATCAATTCCTACCGCCGGTGACGTCCAATTCGCGGTCGGCAAGAAACGCGTCGCATTGACGAACCTGGACAAGATTTTCTGGCCCAAAGAGGGCTACACGAAACGGGATCTGCTTCAGTACTACTTCGACGTCTCGGAAGTGCTCGTGCCGCATCTCCGGGAGCGAGCCATGGTGATGAAACGCTATCCGAACGGAGTTTCCGGCGATTTTTTCTTTATGAAGCGCACGCCGCCGGGAAAGCCGGACTGGATCGAAACGTGCCGCATCGAGCATGGCTCCGGGAACGTCATCAACTTCCCGATCGTGAGCGACTCGGCGGCGCTTTTGTGGGTCGTCAATCTCGGATGCATCGACCTCAATCCCTGGTACGCGCGCTGCGACGACTACAACCGCCCGGACTACTTGCATTTCGATCTCGATCCGGTCGAAGGCGCGACGTTCGCGACGGTGCGCTCCGTTGCGCTCGCGGTGCACGATGCGCTCGAAACACTCGGCATGCCGAACTTTGCAAAGACGACCGGATCGAAGGGCATTCACGTGTACGTTCCGATCGTGCGCGGGCCGAGCCAAAAAGATGTGTGGACGTTCTCAAAAGCATTCGCGCAAACGATCGCGCGAGAATATCCCCAGGCGACGGCCATCTATACCGTCGCGAAACGCCCCCGCGGGACGGTGCTGGTCGACTACAATCAGAATCGCTGGGGTTCAACGCTCGCATCCGTCTATTCGGTCCGGCCGCGACCGCGCGCTCCCGTCTCGATGCCCGTGGAATGGAAAGAAGTGGAAGCCGGCGTCGAGATCGAGGACTTCACGCTGGCAAACGCGCGCGAGCGCATTCGAAAGCGCGGCGATCTGTGGGCGCCGCTCCGCCCCGGAGCCAAAGGCCGATTTGATCTGAGAAAACTGATCGGCGCTTCGACGTCAACCTGAGCCCGTTCGACGACTATGAAGTGAGAATCGCTTAGGGCGCAGCGCGTAGTTGCCGTATTCGACATCGGCATGAATGCGATATCCCGGGACGTTGACATCGGTTTGATCGCGTACGGGCAGCACGTATCCCCTAATCTTTGCGGTCTCGATGTGCATGGTGATGGTCCCTCGGCCGCGCAGGAACCACTTGGCATTGAGCCGGGGCGTGGGACCGTCCGAAATGTCGGCAACGAGATGATCGACGGCGTCCGCTGCGTTTCTTGGGATTCCGCGAATCACGTAATCCTTGTGACCATGCACGTCGCTGGTTCGAACAAGTTGAAGTTTGTAATACTCAGGCCAGGTGCGCGGCGTAGCAAGCTTTGCGAAGACCTTTCGCTGTTGAGGAGAGACGCGATTTAGACTTAAGCTGAGCGCGTTAGGCTGCTCGTAGCGCATGCTGCCATGCAAGCGGGCATGAAGGCTAATGATCTTGCGGACGGTGACGTTCGCACTCACAGGCACGACGTACGACCGAAGGCTCGTCCCATCGGTCGCAAAGCGAGCGAAAAGGGGCACCTTGCCAAATGATGCGTCCGCGCCGGAGCTGCGCAACGGCGTTGCGAGGAAAACAATCGCGGTGAGGGTTGCAATGGTTCGGGCGGACTCTCGCATTTGTTAATAAGTGTACCCGGGGCGACACGTTGCCGTTGGTCGTCCAAGCAGCAGCCGACCGTGCGGGCGATCAGTGGCGGACTCATTCGGCGGCTTCCACCTCTTCCAGGATCGCGCCCAAAATCGAGCGTTTCAGCGAGACGAAAACGTCGGACGTGGTAACGTCGAGACGGCGCGGACGCCCGATCTCGACGCGCAGACGTTCTCTGATGCGTCCGGGGCGCGCGGTCATGACGAAGACTTGATTGCCGAGAAAGAGCGCCTCGTCGACGTCGTGCGTGACGAAGAGGATCGTGGGATGCAGATCTTCCCAGATCGAGAGCAGAAGCTGCTGCATCGTCGCGCGCGTTTGCGAATCCAGCGCTCCGAACGGCTCGTCCATGAGCAATACCTCGGGCTGATTGATGAGCGCGCGCGCAATCGCAACGCGCTGACGCATGCCGCCGGAAAGCTCGTACACATGGTGATGTGCGAACTGTTCGAGACCGACCGCGTTAAGCAGCCGTTTCGCACGGTCGACGGCGTCATTG
Source organism: Vulcanimicrobiaceae bacterium (assembly GCA_050733775.1). Lineage (GTDB taxonomy): Bacteria > Vulcanimicrobiota > Vulcanimicrobiia > Vulcanimicrobiales > Vulcanimicrobiaceae > JAFAMS01. The sequence goes on along the minus strand of JBOHTT010000374.1, from coordinate 662 downwards.
CGATCCATTCCCGTCATGCGCGGACCGAATAGGACGTTGTCCCAAACGTCGAGCCACGGAAAAAGCTGCGGTTGTTGAAAGACATACGCGCGCCTGGGGTCGGGCTTGTCGACGGGCTTGCCGGCTACGGAGACGGTGCCGCGCGACGCGGATTCAAATCCGGCCAGGATATTGAGGATGGTCGTCTTGCCGCATCCGCTCGGACCGAGCAAGCAACAGATTTCTCCCTGAGCGACGGAAAAAGAAATGTCGGTGAGCGCAACGGTCGGCGCGCGCCCGCTTCGCCCCGGAAAGACTTTTTCGAGATTTTCGATCTCGATCACGATTTGCCTGACCAGTGCAGCGCGCGCCGTTCGATTGCTTCCAGCGTCGCATTCATCAAGAGCCCGATCACGCCGATCAAGATGACGCCCACATACACGTCTTTGATGCGATAGAACGTTGCGGCATCTTCGATCATGTAGCCGAGGCCGCGCTGCGCCGCAATCAACTCCGCGGCGACGACGACAGCCCAGCTCACGGCAAGCCCCGTTTTGAGTCCGGTCATGATCGAAGGGAGAGCTGCCGGAAAAATGACGTAGCAGAACAGCTGGGTGCGGCTCGCACCAAGGTTGACGGCAGCGCGTATGAGCCCGACGGGCACGGTCGCGACGCCGGCAGTC
>JBOHTT010000373.1:0-12441 GCA_050733775.1 Vulcanimicrobiaceae bacterium | reverse complement strand
GTCGAGCTGGTATTGGCGGCCATGGCGATTGCCGTTACGTTTGGGATTCCATTCGGAATTCTCTCGGCCTTACGCCCGGGAAAGTCCGTCGACCGGTCATTGCGGTTCGTTTCCGTCCTCGGATCGTCGATCCCAACGTTTTTTCTCGGGATCGTGCTCATCTTGATCTTCAGCGTCGAGCTCGAGGTGCTACCGTCATCCGGCCTGGGAAGCTGGCGCAATTTCGTTCTTCCCGCATTCACGCTTGCGTTTTACCGGATCGCACTGTTCACGCGGCTGATCCGAACGACGCTCATCGGCGAGCTTTCGCAAGACTACGTGCGAACCGCGCGTGCGAAGGGATTGCCCGCGATCGTGGTGACGCTCAAGCACGCGCTTCGCAACGCGCTTCTGCCGTTCGTGACCGCGTTCGGTTTGCAGTTCGGCCAGCTGCTCGGCGGTGCCGTCATCACCGAGACGATCTTCGCGCTCCCCGGGATGAACCGGCTGGGTCTGGATGCGATCTTACGCCTCGACTATCCGATCGTGATCGCGTACGTGATCGTCATCGCCGGGCTCTTCACGCTCATCAACTTGGTCGTCGATCTCACCTACAGCGTTATCGATCCGCGCGTGAGCTATGGTTAGACTGCGGAGAATCCCGATCGTACCGGCGCTGACGCTAGCCGTCCTCGTCTTGCTCGCAATCTTCGCGCCTCTCGTCGCCCCGCACGACCCTCAGCAGCAAGATCTTCTCGCGCGGCTGACGCCGCCGTTTGGTCGCGAAGGCAATAATTTCTTCTTCCTCGGCGCCGACGAGCTCGGTCGCGACATCTTTTCAAACGTCATTTTCGGTCTGCGCGTCAGCCTTCTCGTCGGCTTCGTTGCGGTCGCGATCAGCGTGGTAATCGGAACGCCGATCGGACTGATCGCGGGCTATCGTCCGGGAAGCTGGTTTGAACACATCACGATGCGCATCGCAGACGTTCAGCTTTCACTGCCCGGCGTTCTCGTCGCGCTCGCCGTTCTCGCCGTCTTGGGACGCGGACTCGACAAAGTCATTTTTGTCATCGGCATCGTCGGATGGGCGCAGTACGCGCGCCTGGTGCGCGCGAGCGTGCTGACCGAGCGCACCAAGGACTACGTCGTCGCCGCCAGCGGACTGGGTGCGTCCGTGCCGCGTATTCTCGCGCGGCACATTTTGCCGAACGTCGTCGGGCCGTCGCTCGTGCAGATCGCCGTCGACATTCCGCGCGCCATCGAGCTCGAAGCGACGCTGTCGTTTCTCGGCCTCGGTGTCTCCGTCACGACGCCGTCCCTCGGCATCCGCATCGCGCAAGGCTATCAGTTTCTTTTTAGCGGCGCCTGGTGGCTTGCCGTCATGCCGGGATTGGCACTCGTGCTGCTCGTGCTGTCGATCAATTTGCTCGGCGACTGGCTGCGCGATTCGCTCGACCCCGTCGCCCAAGGCGTGATCGAGGCACAGCGCCAATTCACGGCCGAAGCCGTATGACACAGCTGATTTCGCTCCCATCCGACCTCCCCGCACGCGTCATCGAAACGCGCCGCGACTTTCATCGCTTTCCCGAGCTCGGTCTCACTGAGTTTCGTACCGCGAGCGCGATCGCATCGCGTTTGCAAGCGCTCGGCTTGGACGTCAGAGCCGGACGCGACGTCATGGAGCCAAACAGCCGTGTCGGCGTTCCGTCCGACGACGTGCTGAATGCTGCGTTTGCCCGTGCGAAACAAGAAGGCGCTTCGCAAGAGTGGCTTGCGAAGTTTGAAGGCGGCTTTACGGGAATCGTCGGGACGCTGCGCGGCACGAAACCGGGACCCGTGATCGCGTTACGCTGTGACATCGACGCGCTGCCGATCGTCGAATCCGACGAGCCGGACCACGTGCCGGCGCGCGAGGGTTTTGTCTCGAGTCATCGCGGCATCATGCATGCCTGCGGTCACGACGTTCACGCCGCAATCGGCCTCGGCGTCGCAGAAGCGCTTTCACAACAGCGCGAAGCAATCGCCGGCACGATCAAGTTTCTCTTTCAGCCCGCGGAAGAAGGCGGTCGCGGCGCGATTCCGATGCGCGATGCCGGCATCGTCGACGACGTCGCTTATTTCATCGCGATCCATGCCGGCATGGAATCAGAAAGCGGCGTGTTCTATCCGATCACGGTCGGCTGGCTCGCGAGCGCGAAGCTGGACGTCACGTTCACGGGACAAGCAGCGCATGCCGGCGGCCGGCCCGAGCAAGGGCGTAACGCGTTGCTCGGCGCGGCGCAGGCGGTCATGGGACTGTACGCTATCTCACGCCACCACGCCGGGCGCTCGCGCGTGAACGTCGGCGTGCTGCAAGCGGGCTCCGGCCGCAACGTGATTCCCGACCGCGCATTTTTCATGATGGAAGTGCGTGGCGAGACGGAAGAGATCTGCGATTATATGATCGAGCGTGCGCGCGCGGTCATTGCGGGCGCCGCACAAGCGCACGAGCTGCAAGTTGAGATCGTCGATGCCGGCCGAACCGGCATCGCCGAATCCGATAAGACGCTTGCGGAGCTCGTCGCGCGTGCGACACAAGAGGTTCCCGGCCTGCGCACGACGCTGGAACCCAAAGCTGCCGGCGGCAGCGAAGACGCGACGTTCTTGATGCGGCGCGTGCAAGAACGTGGCGGACAGGCCATCTATGCATGCGTCGGCTCGCACACACCGAGCGGACATCACACGCCGCGTTTCGATATCGCGGAATCCAATCTCGTGCCCGCGGTGCAAGCGCTCGCGACGGCAATCGTCGAAATCGGCCATAACCCTCCGTGAGCGTCGTGCTGCTCGCGGGCAGCCCGTCGCCGGCGTCGCGCTCGACGGCGGTGCTGCGCCGGCTTCGTCAACTGGCGGGCGCACGGCAATCCGACTTTGAATTGATCGAGCTTCGCGAGCTTCCACCTGACGCGCTGCTGTTCGGCACGTCATCCGATTTGCTCGCACGAGCGCAAGCGCGCGTGCAAGAGGCAAGCGGAGTCGCGCTTGCGACGCCGGTATATAAGGCGGCGTACTCGGGATTGCTCAAGACGTTTCTGGATTATCTTCCGGAAGGAACGCTGCACGGCAAGGCTGCGTACCCAATTGCGACCGGCGGCTCCAACGCCCATTTGCTTTCCGTCGATTACGCGCTCAAGCCGGTTCTGTCGGTGCTCGGCGCATCACGAATTCTCGACGGACTCTATCTCACAAATGACGCCGTCGCCGTCGGCGACGACGGTATCGCGCGCCTCGCCGCAGAACACGACCGTCGTTTAGAGTCGGCCGTCATGGAATTGCTGAGGTAGACATGCGAGAAATGGCGTTGGTAGCGTTCTTGCAGGCACAAAACTGCTCGAACTACGTCTATTCGTGGCGCCATCCCGCCACGATGACAGACTTCTCGACGCCGGAATACTATCAGCGTATCGCGCGCACGCTCGAAGACGGCAAATTCGACCTGGCGTTTTTCGACGACCGGCTTGCCATGCCCGATCGCTACGGTGACGACTACGTCGAAGCCGTCGCACACGGTATTCGCACGGTCAAAATGGATCTCGTCCCCATCATGGCGATGATGGGCGCCGTCACGAGTCGCCTCGGCATCGGTGGAACGTACTCGACGACGTATTACGAGCCGTTTCACGTCGCACGCGTGTTTGCGACGCTCGATTTAATGCTCAAAGGGCGCGCAGCGTGGAACGTCGTCACGTCACTCAACGATTCGGAAGCGGCGAACATGGGGCAAGCGGAAACATTGCCTCACGACTTACGCTACGATCGCGCAGACGAATTCATGGAAGTCGTTTGCGGTCATTGGGACGCGTGGGAAGACGGCGCCATCCTGAACGACAAGAACGGCTTCTTTGCGGACGCTTCGAAAGTGCATCGCCTCGACCACCGGGGAAAGTGGTTTCAATCGCGCGGACCGTTCACGGTCCCTCGCTCCCCGCAAGGCCATCCTGTCATCATCCAAGCCGGACAAAGTGGGCGCGGGCGAGCCTTTGCCGCGCGCTGGTCCGAGCTCATCTTCGCGCTCTATCCCAATCTCGCATTTGCTCAGCGCTTCTACCGCGATTTCAAAATCAACGTCGCCGAGCTGGGGCGCGATCCGGCGCTCGTGAAGATCTGTCCTCTCGTGGTCGTCATTGCCGGCGAAACGCGCGCGATTGCGGAATCGAAGCTGGAAACCATCGACACACTGCCCAAGCCGATCGACGGCGTGGTGCTGCTCTCGGAAGTGCTCAACTTCGATTTCGCGTCAAAAGATTTGGACGAGCCCTTCAGCGACGAAGAGCTGCAGTCGATCAGCGGACTGCAAGCGATTCGGGATCACGTCGTCAGCGCGAGCGGTAAGCGCAATCCGACCGTTCGGGACTTCGTGAACTTCAGTAATCGCGGCAATTTGCGCGAGCATCCGCTTTTCGCCGGCTCGCCGCAAGACGTCGCCGACGGCTTGGAAGAGTGGTTCGAAAAGGAAGGCTGCGACGGATTCGTCATCGCGGCAACGCACGTGCCCGGTGCGTACGAAGACTTCGTGCGGCTCGTCGTCCCCGAGCTGCAAAAGCGCGGCCTGTTCCGCAAAGATTACACCGGCACGACCCTGCGCGAGCATCTCGGCCTGCCGAAGCCCGCTATCGGCGGCTGGAAATTGCCCTCTTTGTCATCCCGAGCCCATTCGTCTTCGCAACGCTAAAAGCGTTGCTACGCCCAGGGTAAACGTAGTCGAGCGACTGCGGTAACCTTGCCACCGCCACTCTGTCCCTCGACTACGGCGCTTCGCGCCTACGCTCGGGATGACACGTAGCGATCAGCGCAAAAATTCCCCGCTCGCTTCGCGGAACGGAAACGGCCCCTCGTAATCGCCGAACGTCGCGACGTGCGTGACCAGCGCACCAGACTCGAATTGATGCAATAAAAACCCGGGCGGCTCGAGCGAAAACGTCGCGCGCACCTCCGGCCGCAGTTCGAGGGTCAGCTGATGCGCAACGGACGGCGCGACCGTCACAACCGTTCCAAACGCGTTCGCAACGATCGAGCGATGAATGTGGCCCGCGGTGATGCGCACCACATGCCGATGTCGCGCGACCACCGCGCCAAAACTCTCGAGCCCGACAAAGCCGAGCCGATCCATGCCCCACAATCCGGTCGTAAACGGTGGATGGTGCATCGCAATCATCGTGGGTCGCGAATCTTCAGCCAGGCGTTCCTCCAGCCAGCGCGCTCGCTCGTCGTCGATGTGCCCGCCTTCTTCTCCCGGCGCAGTCGAGTCAAGCGCGATGATCCGCAGCGGGGACTTCTCGATGACGTAGCTCAGATGGCCCGCTCGTGGCAGATACGATGCGCCGAACCCATTTCGCAGCTCGTCGCGATGGTCGTGATTCCCCGGCACCACATAGACCGGCGCGCGCAGCGGCGCCAGCAGCTCCCGCAGATGCGCGTACTCGGCCGGATCGCCGGCATCGGTGAGATCGCCGGTCGCAAGGATGATGTCTGCGGCAGGCTCGAGCACGTTCAGCCGCGCGACGGCGCGCCGCAAGAAATCCGACGTGTCCACGACGCGATACGCCAGCTTTCCCGGAACGCGAATGTGGAGATCGCTAATCTGAGCGACGATCACTGCGGCGTTCCGATTTTGGTACCTGCCCTTAGACGCCTAAATACTGATGCATGACGTCCGGCTTCGATTCCAGCTCGCCCGGCGTTGCTTCGATCACAATGTGCCCGCGATTGAGGACGTACGTGCGATGCGCGAGTTTCAGCGCAGCGCGAACGTTTTGCTCGACGATCACGATCGTGCGTCCCTCGGACGCAAGGCGTTTCGTCGTCTCGAGCAGATCGCGCACGATGATCGGCGCGAGACCTTCGAACGGTTCGTCGAGCAACAGCACGCGGGCGTCGCGAATCAGCGCGCGGGCAATCGCCAGCATCTGCTGCTCGCCGCCCGAGAGCGAACGGCCCATGTAATTCTTGCGTTGCCCGAGACGCGGAAACGTTTCGTAAATGCGGTCGAGCGGCCACGGCGATTTCGCGGTGAACGCGGCGAGCTTCAGATTTTCTTCGACGGTGATCGTCTTGACGATTCGCCGCGTATCGGGAACGAGCTGAATGCCGAGCTGAGCGACCTGATAGGCCTGCTTGCCGTCGATGCGCTCGCCTGCGAAGCGAATCGCTCCTGTGCGCGGAGCCAAGATTCCCATGATCGTCAGCATGGTCGTCGTCTTGCCGGAGCCGTTGCGGCCGAGCAGCGCGACGACTTCGCCTTCTTCCACATGCAGAGACACGTCGAAGAGAATGTGCGATTCGCCGTAGTAACTGTTGATCGCGTCAACTTCGAGCAGGCTCATTCCACGCCGCCTAAATACGCTTCTTGCACGCGAGGATTACCGCGAATCTCCGCCGGCGACCCCTCAGCAATCTGCTTACCGTCTTGCAGCACGAAGACGCGATCGGCGAGACCGAAGACGACGTCCATGTCGTGCTCGACGATGACGATCGTGACGTTCTTGCGCAACGTCTTCAGCAGCTCGACCATGGCCGTGCGCTCGGAAGGGCTCATTCCGGCGGCGGGCTCGTCGAGGAGCAGTACCTCAGGCTGCGTTGCCAGTGCCAGCGCGACCTCAAGCCGCCGCTTCTCGCCGTACGACAGATCCGAGGCGCGCACGTTGCGCCGCTCCAGCAAACCGACTTGCTCCATCACGCGCCGCGCGATCTCATGCGCGCCGCGCGCGCCGACGAGCGGCACGAAGCAATCCAGGCGAAACGCGCCGCGCGTCGCAGCCAGCGCCGGCACGAGTACGTTCTGTTCCACCGAGATCCGCGGAAAAATTTGCGTGATCTGAAAACTCTTGGCAATGCCAAGACGCGAAACGCGCGTCATGCTCAAATTCGTGATGCGCTGATCTCTGAAAAAGACTTCACCAGACGTTGGATGTTCTTCGCCGGCAAGCATCTTGAAGAACGTCGTCTTGCCGGCGCCGTTGGGACCGATGAGCGCCGTCACCGTAAGAGGTTCGACGGCAAGTGAGACGTTATCGACGGCAACGAGGCCGCCGAAGCGCTTGGTGAGGTTCCGGGCTTCCAAGAGCGACATGCTTATTCCACACTCGCCGGTGTGGGCTCACGCCTGCGGCGAAATTGCTGATAGAAGGTCGTGATGCCGCCGGCGATGCCGCGCCGGAAGACGGTGATCAATAGTACGAAGACGATGCCGAGAATGAGCTTCCACAATCCCGCCACCGCGCTGAAGTTTTGCAAGACTTGCGAAAGATAGACCCACACGATCGAGCCGAGGAGCGGGCCGACGAGCGTTCCGGGGCCGCCGATGATCTCGATGACGATGATCTGGCCGGACGTGTCGAGCGTGAACATGTCGGGCGGCAAGTACCCCTGGAACAGCCCTAACAGCGAGCCGGCGACTCCTGCGTAAGCCGCGGCGATTGTGAACGCCACCAGCTTATAACGATAGACGTCGTGCCCGCTTGCGGCCGCTCGCTGCGGATTCTCCAAGATCGCACGTAGGACGTGACCGAAGGACGAACGCACGATCAGCCACATGAGCCCGAATGCGATGAAATACACGACCGCGATGAAAGCGTACGCTTCGGTGTTGGAGCCGTAGTGCCAAAAAATGACTTGCGCACGCGGCACGCCGGGAAGCCCGTTTTCGCCACCCGTATAGTTGCGAAGCGCCGAGATGTCCAGGAAGTAGAACATCTGTCCGAACGCGAGGGTGAGCATCGCCAGGTAGACACCGACTTGCCGCAAGCTCAGCGCGCCGATGATGAGACCGGCCAGTGCGGCGACCGCGCCGCCGATGAGCAGAGCAACAATTGAGCCGTGCACGACGCCGGCGATCAAAAGGTATCCTGCGACGAACCCGCCGGTGCCGTAAAATGCTGCCTGACCGAACGACAATAGCCCTGTGAATCCAAAAATCAAGTCGACACCGAGGCCGAAGAGCGCCAGTACCAAAATACGCGATGCCAGCGCAATGCCACCGCCGCCATGCTCGAGCGCGACCGGAAAGAAAATCAGAAAGAGCGCGAGCACGAGCATGCCGGCCGCAAAGCGGCGTAATTCGCTCATTTACCGGCCTTCGACGCCGAGCAATCCCTGCGGCCGCGCGATGAGCACGATCGCCATGGCGACGTAGAGCATGACCGATGAGAGATCCGGATTGAACGCAGTCGTGAGGCTCACGATCTCACCTGCGATGATGCCGCCAAGAATCGCACCGAAAAACGATCCGACGCCGCCAATGACCACCACGACGAAGCACTGCACCAGTATATCGGTGCCCATATCGGGGTTTACGGCTGTCAGCGGCGCATCGACAATCCCCGAGAGTCCCGCTACGGCGGCCCCAAGCGCAAAGACGAGAAGGAACGTGCGGTTGACGTTGATACCCAGGATGTTGACGATCACGGCATCGTCGATGCCTGCGCGCACGATGAGACCCATACGCGTGCGAAACATCACCAAATACACGATCGCGAGCGCTACGGCGGCAATTAGCATCACGGCGACGCGGTACTGCGGATAGAACAGATCACCGATTTGGACGATCCCTGCCGCCCACGACGGTGTCGTCAACAGCTGTGTTTGCCCCGTAAAAATCGCCCGAACGATCTCAACGAGAATGATCGCGAGGCCATACGTGACCAGGATTTGGTCTTCAGGCGGCCTTCGATAATAGAGGCGAATCAAGAGCCGCTCGATGACGATGCCGAACAGGAACGTTATGACAAGCGCGGCAGGGACCGCGAGCCAAAAATTACTCGTTTGCGAATAGACGAGCCAACCGGCGTATGCGCCGACCATGAACAGCGAGCCATGCGCGAAGTTGACAAAACCGAGGAGGCCGAAAACGATCGTAAGGCCCAACGCGACCAGGGCCAATATTGCACCAAGCGCAAGCCCGTTGAGGGCTTGCGCTTCGAGTAGGTGCAGCGAAGCTGCGAGGAACAAACGCTAGGTGTAAGGCGGCATGTGGCAACCGGTCTCATCGAGCGGTTGCATCACCTGATCGCCGGGCACGACCGCAACCACGTTGAAGTAATCGTCTTTGTTCTTCATCATCGCGGCTGATTTCCCGATGAGCACGGGGCAAGGACGCACTTGCTGATGATCCTGGGCACGATAGTGGACCTTGCCCAGCATCAGGTCGATCGGCTTCCCTTCTTCCAGCGTCTTGATGACCGCGACCGGATCGAACGACTTCGCGCGCGTCACAGCGTCGGCCCAAATCGCCGTCTGCGCGTACGCGATGTGTGCCGTCCAACGAGGGATGACGCCCGGGAACTTCTTTTGGAAACCCTCCAGGAACACTTTTGAGAGCGGGTACCGGTCGGCCAGTGTGTAGTACCAGTCCTGCGTCCCATACACGCCTTGCATGATCTCGGGACCGAGACCATCGGGCAAGTACGTCGAGATGTTCGGAATCACGAGCTTCATCTTCTTCGTGATACCGAACTGGATGGCTTGCTTCGTCGAGGTGATACCGTCAACACCGAACTCGATGTTGATGAAGACGTCGGCATCGGAATTGGCGATGTTGGTCAGATACGAGCTGTAGTCGCTCGTCGGGAACGGCGCGACGACATCCGCAACCGTTTTCCAGCCGAGCTTCTCGAGATCTGCGCGCATCGAATTCGTGAGAGAATGTCCGTAACTATAATCCGGCGTGAGGAAGATGCACTTGCGGTTCTTTCCATACGCTTTGACGAGGTACGGATCCAGGGACTTGGCAACCATGTACGCGTCGAGCTGCGAGCGGAAGCCGTAACGCTGGCAATCCTTGCCGGTCGTGTCGTTCGAGCCGCTGGCTCCGACCATGTACAGCACCTTCTGCTGCTGCGCCAGCTTCTCCATCGCAATGTCTTCTGCGCTGCTGACGCCCCCGCTGAACATGATCGCTTTATTTTGCGTGATGAACTCGGTGGCGTGCTGCACGGCTAGATCCGGCTTCGTCGCCGTATCGGCGACCTTATAAGTGACGGTCTTGCCGAGTAGGCCCTTCTTGCCTTTGAGCGATGGGATGTGAGACATCACGCCCGTGTTGTTGTTGAGGTCCTCCATCGCAAGGACGTAGCCTTTGCGCTCGTCCTCACCGTCCGCTCCGTAGGAGCCCGTCAACGGGCAACAGAGTCCGACGAAGATTGACGACCCGGTCGTCCCCGCGGGGTAGTTACCGATGGCCGCTTCCGCCTCGCTCCACCAGGGCGACGCCGTTGCGGCTACTGCGGTACCGGCGGCTGCGCCGGCCGCCGTTTTCAAAAAGTCGGTCCGCTTGATTCCCAAACCAGCCTCCTCTCGTGGCGAAAATGCCCACGCTCAAGTCCAGGTCGGCCCGCTTTCGCGTGGGGTGCATCGTAACCCCGCTTAATGTATAGAGGGAGTGGTTCTGCCGCCAAGGCGAATGGGCGCGCCAGACGCGTAATTACTACGTCTGCGACTTCATTGGAGACAACCATGATAAGACGAACCTTGTGCCTGGCATTAGGCATCGCCATGCTCGCACTCGGCCAACCCCATGCGGCCAAAGCCGCGCCGGTCGAGATTCAGTTCTGGCACGCAATTGGCGGCCAGCTTGGCGTCGAGTTGAACGACATCGTGAACAAATTCAACGCTTCGCAAGGCGAATACAAAGTTGTGCCTGTCTTCAAAGGTAGTTATCCGGAAACCATGGCGGCGGGGATTGCCGCGTATCGTGCCGGCGATGCTCCCGCAATACTGCAAGTCTTTGAAGTCGGGACGGCCACGATGATGGCGGCGAAGAAAGCCGTCGTGCCGGTCCACGACGTCTTCAAGCAAGCGGGCGTCCCGGTCTCATCCAAAGATTTCATCCCGACGATCGCCGGATACTATAGCGATAACGCGGGTTTGGCTTCGATGCCGTTCAACAGCTCGACGGCAGTTCTTTATTGGAACAAGGACGCGTTCAAGAAGGCCGGTCTCGATCCGAATACGCCGCCAAAGTCATGGGACGACGTCGCCACCGACGCCGCGAAGCTGAAGGCCGCGGGTGAGAAGTGCGGCTTTACGACGGGCTGGCAAGGCTGGATTCAAATCGAACAGTTCAGCGCGTGGCACGGACTTCCGATCGCGAGCTACGAGAATGGGTTCACGAGCTTGAACACCGTTCTCGAGTTCAACGGTCCCGCCCAGGTTCGCCACATCGCGCTTCTCGGGAAAATGGCACGCGACGGAACGTTCACGTACGTAGGCCGCACGACTGAAGCAACGCCGAAGTTCTATAGCGGCGACTGTGGCATCATGACCGACTCTTCCGGCTCGTACGCGAACATCGCGAAATACGCGAAGTTCGACTGGAGCGTGGCGATGATGCCCTACGACCCCACTATCAAAGGCGCGCCGCAAAACGCGATCATCGGTGGAGCGAGCCTCTGGGTGCTGGGCGGAAAGAATCCGCAAGTCTACAAAGGCGTCGCAAAGTTCTTCCAATTCCTTGCATCGGCGCCGATCGCTGCGAAGTGGAGTGAAGACACGGGATATCTGCCGGTGACCAAAGGCGCGTACGAGCTGCTCAAAAAGCAAGGGTTCTATGCCAAGCATCCCGGCAGCGACATCGCGATCCGTCAGATGTTGCTTCATCCGCCTCTGCCATGGACGCGCGGCCTTCGCTTGGGATACATGCCGCAGATTCGCACCGTCGTCGACGAGAATCTCGAGAGCGTGTGGAGCGGTAAGGAAAGTGCGAAATCAGCACTCGACGACGCGGTGACGCGCGGCGATCAATTGCTCCGTCGCTTCCAGGCTGAAAACGGATCGCTCGCGCAGCAGTAGCACAGCAGCGGGGACGGCCGTACTTCCGGGGGCAGTGGCTTCCGTACGTGCTGGTCGCCCCGCAGCTCGCGATCACAATCGTCTTCTTCTTGTGGCCTGCGGGACAGGCGCTCTTCCAATCCGTCCAGTCGCAAGACGCTTTCGGATTCTCCACTCAGTTCGTCGGCCTGGCTAACTTCCAGCGGCTGTTTGCCGATCCGCGTTATCTCGGCAGCTTTCGCACAACGCTCGTGTTCAGCAGCTTGGTCACCGTCAGCGGCCTCGTGATTTCGCTGGTGCTGGCTGCGACGAACCATCGCGTTCGGCGCGGGAAGCTTTTTTATCAGACGCTACTGATCTGGCCGTACGCCGTGCCCCCGGCGATCGCGGCCGTGCTCTGGTCGTTTCTCTTTAATCCCAGCATCGGTCTGATGACCTACGTGCTTGCGAAGTTCGGCATCACGTGGAATCACGCGATCAACCCGGGCCAGGCGATGTTTCTCGTCGTTCTTGCATCCGTATGGCAACAGATCAGCTACAACTTCGTCTTTTTTCTCGCCGGATTGCAAGCAGTTCCTAAGTCACTCTCGGAAGCGGCTGCGATCGATGGCGCGGGACCGCTCCGCCGTTTCTTCGACGTCGTGCTGCCGCTGCTCTCAC
>JBOHTT010000372.1:0-2915 GCA_050733775.1 Vulcanimicrobiaceae bacterium | reverse complement strand
GCCGGAAGCGGCGCTCACTTTATGTCATCCCGAGCGTAGGTGCGCGAAGCGCACCGAAGTCGAGGGACAGCCGACAATCATAAGGGCCTCGGAGATTCCGAGGCCCTTTTTCTTTTACTTCTTCGTTGCCGTCGTGATCAAGAAGTCGCGTACGAGGATGTTGTCTTCAAAGTATTCCGCCGCGAGCGCTTCGTACTCGGCGCGGAATCGCGCGAGCTTCTCGGGATCGTCTTTGCTTAGACGCTCGACGAGCTTGATAATCGGGCCGCTCGTCTTCTCCATGCTGATGCGTGAATGCCGCGGACTCAGCGACGCGACGTGCATTGCGTCGCGGTGAAACGAAATGTTTTCGACGGCATCGCCGAGTCGTTCGCGCACGACGTTCGGATCGCCCCAAAGCGCCGGCGAGAGGGCGCCTGCCGGGGAAGGCGGCGTGTACGAAGCGAGCAGTCGCATCGAACGCCCCGTGAACATCTCCGACGCCCACGTATTTATGGCGAGGGTTCCGCCGCGCTTGAGCACGCGCAACATCTGCGCGAGCGCAACGTCGGGACGCGGCGCGAAGATGTGGCCGAACTGGCTCGTCACGACGTCGAAGCTTTCGTTCGCAAACGGCAGCTCTTCGACGTCGCCTTCCATCCAGGTCACCGTGACTTCTGCGATCTCGGCATTCTCTTTCGCGCGCTCGAGCAACTCGGGCGTGAGGTCTAGGCCCGTGACGTGCGCACCGCGGCGCGCCGCAGTGACCGCGACGACGCCGGTTCCGCACGCGACGTCGAGGACGCGCTGCCCCGCACGAATGCCGGCGTGCTTGACGAGCTGTCCGGCCGCCGGCGCCGTGCGTTCCTGCGTCAGCAGAAAATGGCGCCAGCGCTCCTTTTGACCTTCTTTATATTCGGCAATCGTATCCACGACCGCCGCGTTCCATCTCGGCGGTCGCGGTCCCTCGACGCGAGGTTTTTAGATCAGATCTCGTCTTCTGATTCGGAATCGTTTCCCGTGAGTTTGCGATTCCGCGCATCTGCCGCTTTGTCGAGTTCGGGCATTTCCTCGTCCTTCGGCGGTGCATCTTCGAACACGCCGTCGAGTGGAGAAGATTGGTCCTCTGGTATTTTCGGTTTTCTCTGCTGCATAACGGAACGCTTATTCCCCCTCCGACGAGATAAGCTCGGTCGCTAGCTAAAAAACGCGACCAGCCGCGACGCCGTGGCGTCCGGCGCCTCCTCGGGGACGTAGTGGGCGGTAGGCAAGGGCTCGCCGCGCACGTCTTTGGCGCGCGTGCGCCAGAGCGCCAGCGGATCGAAGAGGCGTTGCACGACGCCGCGCGCGCCCCACAATACGAGCAGCGGCATTTCGATCTTACGGTCGCCGTCGGCGTCGTCGTGCTCGATGTCGATTGTCGCCGCGGCGCGGTAGTCTTCGCAGCTGGCGTGGATGGTCTTTGGATCGCGGAAACACCGGACGTACTCGGCGAGCGCTTCCGCGCCGAAGACGTCTTCATGGCCTCCGGACCACGCCATCGTCTTCCTGCGCAAATAATATTCGGGATCGGCGCCGATCAGCCGCTCGGGCAAATCGTACGGCTGGGCGAGGAAGTACCAGTGATAATACGCCATAGCAAATTCGAATGACGTCGGTTTGAACATTTCGCGCGTCGGTGCGATGTCGAGCACGGCAAGACGTTCGACAGCATCGGGATGATCGAGCGCCATGCGATGCGCCACGCGTCCGCCGCGGTCGTGACCGGCGACGAAAAAGCGCTCGAAGCCGAGCGACCGCATCGCCGCGACTTGGTCGTTTGCGGTCGAGCGCTTGGAGTAGACGAGATGTTTTGGATCGCTGTCGGGTTTGCTGCTATCGCCGTAACCGCGCAGGTCCGCCGCGGCGACCGTAAAACGCTCCGCTAGCGTGGGTGCGACTTTGTTCCACATGACGTGTGTTTGCGGATATCCGTGCAGTAAAAGCAGCGGCGGACCGCTGCCGCCTACCATCGCGTTGATTTCTACGCCGTCGACGCCCGGAAGCCGGCACCGCTGAAAGCCTTCAAACATGGGTGACGTCATTGGCGGCGGCGGCACCAAACTCCACGTGGTCGACACCGGAAATCCGCGTGGGACGCCGCTCGTGTTCGTCCACGGCTATTGTCAATCGAGCGGCTCGTGGATGCGCCAGGTCGAGAGCGACCTCGGACGCGATTTTCGCCTCGTCGCATTCGATTTGCGCGGCCACGGACGCTCCGACAAACCCGAAGACCCGGAAGCGTACAAAGATCCGTCACTCTGGGCCGACGACCTTCGCGGTGTCCTCGAGACGCTGGATGTCCGCCGTTCGGTGCTCGTCGCCTGGTCGTATGCAGGCCGCCTTATCGGCGACTACTTGCGCGCCTACGGCACGGAGCGCGTCAGCGCGATCGCCTTCGTCGCCGCCGTAACGCGTACGGGCAAGCAATATTCGGCATCGCCGTTTGACGAGCTCTTCCCCGATGTGTTTTCCGACGACCCGGCGACGATCGGGAAGGTATTGCAAAAATTCGTCACCTTGTGTTTCGCTCGCGGGTTTGCGCTCGACCCACGCGTCGCAGCCGAGATCTTAGCCGCAGAGAAGGTTGTTCCGCGCATCGCTCGCGAGGCGATGCTCAAACGTGGAAAGCTCGATTACGACGACGTGCTGCGCGCGTTGGAGGTTCCGGTGCTGTGCACTCACGGAGCCAGCGACGACGTGGTCTTGCGTACGTCGTCGGAACATATCGTGAAGGTCGTCCCGAACGCGAAGTTGTCGATCTATACCGGTGTCGGGCACTCGCCGTTCTACGAAGCGCCGCTGCGCTTCAACCGCGAGCTTGCAGAGTTCGCCTCAAGCTTGTCATCCCGAGCGTAGACCCTAAGTGTCGTAGTCGAGGGACAGCTGTAAACGTT
>JBOHTT010000371.1:0-13034 GCA_050733775.1 Vulcanimicrobiaceae bacterium | reverse complement strand
CTCGTGAAGATTAGCGGCGACAGCCAAGCGCAAGAGCGTCTGGACGATGCGGGTTCTGCGTTCTCCGATGACGAGCTAAACGCGATCACGTCGACGGCGCACCGTTTGGGCCGCAAAGTCACCATTCACGCGCGGTATGCGAAGACCGTCGTTGCGGCCGTTCGCGCAAAAGTCGATTGGCTGATCCATGCATCGTACATGCGGCCTGACGATGTGGCGCTCGTTCGCGATGCGGGAATCCCGATTTGCCCGACGCTGACCTTCACGGCCAACATCGTTGATTGGGGAAAAGAAGCGGGCGTCGATCCCAAGTACATTGAGACGAAGCGACGCGAGCTCGATGCGCTTGTCGCCATTATCGGTCGTTGCTACCAAGCGGGTATTCCGCTGATGGCGGGCTCGGAGAGCGGTTTTTCGGTGACCCCGTACGGCGAATGGCACACACGCGAGCTGGAGATCATGGTCGATCTGCTCGGCATGAAGCCGATGGACGCGATCCTCGCGGCCACGCGAAACAACGCCGCCGCGTTCGGATGGAAGGACGTGGGAGTTCTCAAGGCCGGCGCGCGCGCTGATGTCCTCGTCGTCGACGGCGATCCAATCGCCGATATTCGCGTTCTCGGCGATCCCGAAAGGATCAGCGCCGTGTTCAAAGACGGCCGGGAGGTCGATCGCAGCCGTACGGTTCAGCCTCGCCGGCGGATGTCACACGAACGAGGTTTTGGCGTTTCCACGCATGCATTGCATCGCTCGGACACACGAGGGGAGAAGCTTCATGAAACACACGCTCACTAGAAAAACGGTCGTGGCGGGAATGGTGGGTGCTTCGGCGGCTGCCGCACTTCCGTCGGTTGCATTCGCCGACGTCGCGCATCTCACGGGCATCGATTGGGGCGGCCCCTTGATCGCCGCGACAAAAAAGATTGCGTCGGGTGACAAGAACGTCGACATCACGTGGGATCTGCACAGCGGCGGTGCCGCGACGGTCATCCCGAAAATTCAGGCCGCTTGGCCGAGGCCGGTGTACGATGTGGTCGCGTCGTGGAACCCGGTGTACGTTACCATGATCAACGAGGGTTGGCTCGAGCCCATCACGGCGGCCGACGTCCCAAACATCCGTGACGTTCCCAAGGAATATCTCTTCACCGACAAGGGCGGCGCGGTCGTCAACGTGCCGCGAAGTCTGGCCGGAATGTTTTGGGGTTATCGCGCCGACACGGCGCCCGTGAAGGTTTCGCACATCGAGCAGCTCTTCGATCCGAAACTGAAGGGACAGATTTGCTGGCCGGGACCGAGCATCAACTCCAACCTGCAGCTGCTCTCGCTGGCACTTTCCGCCGGTGGCAACGAGAAGAACATGGAGCCCGGGTGGGACTTGCTCAAGAAGCTTGCGCGCTCTGGCAATATCGGACGCATTGCAAACACGGAGACTGACTTCATCACGTCGTTCACGACGGGCGAGACGACGGTCGCGTTTTGGAATATGGCGCCGTGGAAAACCGTCTCGAAAGATCTTTCGATAAAGGTGCTCACGCGCGTCGATAACGACAAGGGCATGAAGGCGTTCCTCTACCAAGACGGCTGGGTCGTACTGAAGAATTCACCGAACAAGAAGGCAGCGATGGACTTCGTGAATTTCTTCATCAGCCCACAAAACAACCAGGATTTTAATCAGATGCTTGGTCAGGGCACGACGAATCGAAAATCCAAGGCCAGCGGCTTCGCCGAAAACATCACCTACACGCCGGAGGAGATCAAGAAGTACGCGTACTTCCCCGATTTCGTCGCGCTGGCAAAGATGCAAAACGATTCCGTCAAGCGCTTCGAGACCGAAATCGTCCCATTGTTGAAGTAAATCGCCGCACCATCGCGGGCTTCGTTTCGCCGGCGATGGTCGTTCTTTTGGCACTCCTGATCGTGCCGCTCATTCTAGTCGGTGATCAGAGTTTTCGGCTGTTTACGCCCGGATATGCCGGTGCGCGTCCGGGTGCGCCGTTCACGTTCCAAAATTACGCGGAGCTGCTTACCCCGGCATACGGCAGGTACTTCTTCGATACGTTTCGCATCGGCGCCGAGGCGTCGATCGCGGCACTGATCGTGAGCTTTCCGATTGCGTATCGCGTCGCGCGCGAAGATCGCGGCGCGCTGCGTCGCTTATGGATCGGGTTCCTGATCGCGATGCTTTTTCTGAGCATTCTCGTTCGCGTGTACGCGATCGACCTCGCGTTCGGGCCGTCGGGGTTCGGACGCTCGCTGGCCGCACTCTTGGGCGTCGGACTCAACAGCAGGAGCTACGCCGAGGTAACCATCATCCTGGCGCTGATCCACAGCTTGATCCCGCTCGCGACGCTGTCGCTTATCGGGCCGCTGCAGAACCTCAATCCACATTTTATCGAAGCAGCCGAGGCGCTCGGTGCGCCGAGGTGGCGCGCGCACGCAACGATTACGATCCCGCTCTCGACGCGAGGGCTCCTTGCAGCCTTCATGCTGTGCTTCACGTTCTGCATCAGCGCGTTCGTAATTCCGATGATTTTAGGCAAAGGCCGGATCTTATTCGTCTCCAACCTCGTCTTCAGCCGCTTTGGAGAAGTCGCGAACTATCCCGGAGGCGCGGCAATGGCGATTTTGGTGCTTGCGATCTCGCTCTGCGTCGTGTATCTCGTGACAAGGCTCAGCCAGGCGCGGTGGGAATCCTAACGGTGCCCTCGCAACGCTGGATCGACGACGCAGGTTCGATCCTGATCAAAGTCATGATCGCGCTGGCCGTGCTTTTTCTGCTCATGCCGCTCTTCGTCGTCGTCTCGATGTCGTTCGACTCGCGTGACTACCTCGGCCGCTTTCCGCCTCCTTCGCTGTCGCTGCGGTGGTACGTTAGCTTCTTTTCGCAAGAGTATCTGATCAGGGGACTCAAGACGAGCCTCGCGCTTGCCTCATCGTGCGCGATAATCTCGACGACGATTGGGGTCTTGGCAGCGCTCGGTATCGAGCAGTCTCCGAGAAAGCTGCGTGACGTCCTTACGTCGCTGTTTCTCTCGCCGTTGGTCGTGCCGGGTGTCGTCATCGGCTTCGCGCTTCTGCTGTTTTACTCACGCGTCGGTGTCGAAAACGCGTTTCTCCGGTTGCTCGGCGGACATATCGTCATCACTTTTCCGTACACGGTGCGAACGGCGCTGGCGGCATTCGGCGGAATTCGCAAGTCGGTGCTCGAGGCTGCGCTTTCGCTCGGAGCCAACGAACGGCGTGCGTTTTGGACAGTGACGCTTCCGCTGGCGAAAACTGGGATCGCAGCGGGGGCCGTGTTCGCCTTTGCGTTCTCGCTCGACGACGTGGCTGTCAGCCTGTTCCTTTCGGACCCACACGCTTACACGCTCCCGGTCGCACTCGTCGACATGATGTACGCAAATTTTAATCTCACGATTGCCGCTGCAGCCGTGTTGTTCGTGGCAGCGACGACCATTCTCATGGCCGTGCTCGATCGTTTGATCGGGCTGGACAAACTCGTCGGTACGGGGAACCTCTACCGGGCGCGATTGCGATGATTCCACAAGCAGTCATCGAGCTGGAGAAGGTCGGCAAGCACTACGGCTCGGTGGAAGCCGTAGCCGGAGTGTCCTTCAGCGTGGAGCGCGGCGCGATCGTCGCACTGTTGGGGCCGACGGGCTGCGGGAAGACGACGATCCTGCGCATGATTGCGGGGCTCATCGAGCCCTCTGAGGGTGTGGTGAAAATCGGCGGACGAGACATGCGCGGCGTACGACCGTACGAACGAAGCGTCGGTCTCGTGTTTCAGGATTACGCGCTATTTCCGCACATGACGGTCGCCCAGAACGTCGGCTACGGTCTCAAGCAGCGAGGTCATTCGGGCGAAGAGCTGAGCCGTCGCGTTTGGGAAATGCTCATGCTCGTGCGACTCGAGCGTCTCGCCGAACGGCACCCCAGCGAGCTGAGCGGAGGGCAGCAGCAACGCGTCGCCCTCGCACGTGCCCTCGCGATCGAACCGCAGGTCGTGCTACTCGACGAACCCCTTTCGGCGCTCGATGCAAAGCTGCGTGACGAGCTGCGTATCGAGCTCAAAGAAATTCTCAAGAAGGTAGGCTCGACGACGATCGTCGTGACGCACGATCAAGATGAAGCGATGGGTCTGGCCGATCGCATCATCGTGATGGGAAGCGGCCACATACTCCAAGAGGGAACGCCGTGGCAGATCTACCGCCATCCGGCCAACCGGGAAGTAGCCTCATTTGTCGGCCGCTCGAACTGGATGGCCGGCTCACTGGGAGCGAAAATCGACGGAACGCGTCGCGACTTCGTCGTCGGAGAAAACCGCATCGTCGTTGAGGCGGAAGAGGCGGTGGAAGCCGGCGACTACGACTTGTGCGTGCGGCCCGAGCGCGTGTTTGTCTCGCGCGGCGACGACGCAGCCGCGGCGAACAATGTTTTCGACTGCAAGGTGATCGATGCGACACTGCTTGGAGCCAGCGTGCATTTGACGGTCAGCACGCGTTTTGGCGTCAACCTACTGCTAACGGAGCCCAATCGCGACCAAGAGATCCCTGCCATCGGGTCGCCGATAACTGTCTCGTTCCGGCCCTCGGACGGGATTCTCCTCAGACGCCCTCCGAGATAATCACCTCGACGTCTTTGGGCGTCTTGTCCAGCCCATTGGTGAGCGCGATGTCCATCGGACACGCCGAGAGGACGACGATCGCATCCAGGATCGCGCGCAACGTCACGCTGTCGCCGGGACGCGCGGCCGGCGGCGCGATCTCGAGCCTGCCATCGTCCGTGATGGTGACGCGTTCGAACATATTGAGTGGCGCCGGTACGCGCGCCGGCGCGATCCCGAGCTCTGCAAGCGCCTCCTGAAAATTCTGCGCGCAGCTGCGGTGCGTACCGTTGAAACCGAGCAAATCGTACCGCAATTGATCGCACGCGGATAAGAGCGTGTCGTGGATGCCGGGCGATGTATCGTCCTCGAAGAGCAAAATCGGGCGGCGGCGACTCGTGAAGAGCCGATCGCCCTTCGACGGGCGCAATTTATCCAGGCACGAGCGCGTGTGCTCCATCGACATCATCTCGCTCGGATCGTCTGCGACGAGCGCAAACGTGTCGACGACCTGCTGGCCGTGCGTGTTGACGATCTGTATGCGCTCGTCTTTGCGCAGCCGGAACGCTTTTCCGAAGCGCGCCCCTATTACGACGCTCACCGCATATACCGCTGCAAGAACTGCTGCGCGCGATCGGTTTTCGGTCGCGTGAAAAATTCGTCCGGCATTCCCGTCTCGACGATCGCACCGCCATCCATGAAGACGATCGCGTCTGCGGCCTCGTGCGCGAACGCCATCTCGTGCGTGACGACGATCATCGTCATGCCCTCGCGCACCAGTTGCCGCATCACGCCGAGCACCTCGCCGACGATCTCGGGATCGAGCGCGCTCGTCGGCTCGTCGAAGAGGAGAATTTCCGGTTCCATTGCGAGCGCGCGCGCAATCGCGACGCGCTGCTTCTGCCCGCCCGAAAGCGTGTGCGGATAGACGTGCATCTTGTCCGCAACGCCGACTTTGGCGAGCAGTGCTTTCGCTTTCTCAACCGACGCCTCTTTCGGGCGGCCCAGGACGTGCACGGGACTCTCCGTGACGTTACCGAGCACGGTGAGATGCGGCCACAGATTAAAGTGCTGAAACACCATGCCCATCCGCGCGCGCGTCGACCATAAATCTTTTTCGCCTTGGCGAGCCCCGTTGTTGAAGCCGATCCGTTGGCCGCGCAGGTACACTTCGCCGGCATCCGGCGTTTCGAGAAAATTGATGCACCGCAGCAGCGTCGACTTTCCGGAGCCGCTGGGACCGAGAATGCACAGCGTCGTGCCGCTCGGCACGACGAGACTGACGTCGCTCAGCACGCGCAGCGAGCCGAAGCTCTTCGAGAGCGCTTTGACTTCGACGGCCGGGACGTTGCTGTCAGGCACGGCGCAAATCCGCGGCGCATTCGATGCGATGGACGCCTTGTTCGATGAGGAGCGTCACGATCCAATAGAGCAGCACGGCTGCGAGAAACGACGCAAACGGCACGAAATACGTCGATTGAATCGACGCGGCGACGAAGGTCAATTCCGGAACGGTGATGATCTCCAAGAACGCGGTGTCTTTCATGATATAGATGGCTTGATTGCCGATTAGCGGCGCCGATGCGAAGAAGAGCTGCGGGAGCACGATCCGGCGAAAGAGCAAGAAGCCGCGAAAGCCGAACGCGCGCCCCGCTTCAATTTGGTCTTTCGAGAGATTCGTCCATGCACCGCGGACGATCTCCCCGATGTAGGCCGAGTGGTAGATGACCAGCGCCCCCAGCCCGGCGGTCCAGCGGTCGAAACGCAGCCCCAGCTGCGGCAGGCCGTAATAGATAAGGTAGACGAGCAGCAAAAACGGGATGCAGCGCAGCCCGTCGACGAGGACGGCGGTCGTACGCTTGACCGCGGCGATCGGCGAGAGCAGCAGTCCGGCGAAGATGCAGCCGAGGATCGAGCCGAGGAAAAGCGTCGCAGCCGACAGCCACAGCGTAATGCCGAGGCCGCCGAGAAAATCGGTGTAGTGCTGGAGAACGATCTAGACGTCGTGCATTAGACCGCGAACTTCCGGCGCAGCTGGCGTTCGGTGATCCGCTGTAAGCCGACGATAATGAGCACGAGCAGAATGTACAGGACCGTCGCGGCGAGGATCGGCGGCAAGGGCTGGTAGGTCGCGGCGCCGATGCGATTGGCCGCTTGCGTGAGGTCGACGATCCCGATCACGGCGATGGCGGGGCTCGCTTTGATCAGCAGCGTCATCTCGTTGACGAGCGGCGGTAAGCTGGTGCGCCAGATTTGCGGGAAGATGATGCGCCGGAACAACAGCGGGGGGCGCATCCCGAACGCGCGCGCGGCTTCGAGCTGATCGTGCGAGAAATCTTCCAGCGCCGAGCGCCATATCTCGCAGTTAAACGCCGACGTGTTGAGCAGCATCGTCAGCACCGCTGCCGCGAACGTGCTGACGGTGAAGCCGAGCGCCGGCAACCCGAAGAAGACGAGGAGTGCGAGCGTGATGAGCGGCGTCGCGCGCAAGATGCTGACGTACAACGCGACGATCTGCGAGAGCACGGGAATGCGTCCCCAGCGGATGAGCGCCAAAATCAAGCCGAGCGGAATACCGCAAATAATGGCGACGCCCGACACCGCAGCGGTGACGAGCGCCCCATAGAGGAGATCTTGCGTCATCCCGGTCCCTCGGCTTCGCGCTTCGCGCTACGCTCGGGATAAACGTAGTCGAGGGACAGCATCAAACCTTGGAGGTAGCCACCTCCGGGAGATTTTTGAAGCTGATTCCGAGCCACTGCTGTTGCAGCTTCTCGAGATCGCCGCTGGCGCGTTCTTTCTTCAAGAAGGCATTGAGGAATGCAAGCATTTCCTTGTTGCCCTTCTTGACGGGCCACGCTTGGTACGACGGGCTCGAGACGACATCGCCGATCTTAAACACGCCCGGACGATCTTTGGTCATCGTGAGCAGCGTGATGTAACCGTTGACGACGTAATCGGTGCGGCCGCTCGCGAGATCTTGGTAGGCCTCGGGATAGGACGTATATTGGACGACCTTGCCCATCTTGCCGCCGGTCTTCTCGATCATTGCCGCCAGCTCCGGAAGTTTTGCGTAGAGGACGCTGCCGGCTTGCACGCCGCATGTCTTGCCGGAAAGGTCTTTGACGCTGTTGATGCTGTTATCGTTCGCGCGTTTAAGATAGCGCGAGCTATCCATCGCGATCGGCATCGCTAAGTCGAACGCTTTCATCCGTTCCTTGTTCACCAGCGCGCCCGTGACGGCAGCATCGAATTTGCCGGTGCTCACGCCGGCAAGGATCCCGGTCCAGGGTAGAATTTGCTGCTGCAGGTCGAATTTGGTCTGGGCTTTGAGTTTTGCATAAAGTGCGTTGTCGAGGCCGGCAGGCTTGCCGTCTTGCATGAATTCGAACGGCCGGTAATCGTCTTCCGTCGCGACGACGACGGGATGGCCGCTCTTGATTTTTTCGGAGAGCGTCTCCGCCGAAGCCACGAGCCCGGAGGAAAGCGTGAATGCGGCGGCTGCACCGCCGACGATGGCGGCGCGGCGACTGAGCAGATATTTCTCGTCAGACATGGTTGATCGTCTCCCTCAAAAGATTTCCACACGAATTGGTGTCGGATTGTAGTCGTTGGCCGGATTGTGCATCTGCGGACAGTTTGAAAGCACGGCGAGAACATCCATTTCGGCGCGCAGGTCGATATGGTCCCCGGGCTTCGACCGTCCCGGCTCGATCGCCATCTCGCCTTTCGGCCCTATAGGAACGTACATGAAGAAGTTGACGTTTGCGACGATGTCCTTCATGCCGAGCCCGTGCTCTTTGAGCGCGGCGAGAAAGTTGTCGCGACAATTAGGGCCGGATTCGACGCTATAGCGAACTCGGTTGCTTTCTTTGGAACAGCATCCGCCGATCGTGTCGTGCATTCCGCACGTGTCGTCCGTAACGGTGAAGAGCACGTTGCCCATCCCGGAGTACATCTTGGTGCCTTTATCGATGAAGAGCGAGCCGTTGATCTTCATCGTGTCGGCCGCATTGTACCGTTCGGACGGATCGTGGGCGTTGTAGCAGAGGAAATCGACGGCCTGCCGTCCCTCGAGATCGACAAGTCGCAACGTCTGACCGCGCTTGACGATGCCAGACCAATGTGCGCCGGCAGGGATCACCTGTTCCAAGGTGAGGGCGTGGTTACAGCGCAAGATTCTCAGGTCCTGTGGAGGTTGCTCTGTGGCGGTTGAAGCGGCGGATTTACGTCTGAAGTTCTTCGGCGATGCGGTCGACCGGCTGTTGACGGTTGACGTCTCGGCGCGCGGCATCATCAGCATGCTGTATCGTGAAGCACGGAAGCGCAACAACGGCCGGTCGCTCACGATGTCGGCAGCGGAAATCTTCTACGAGCGTCTCCGAGGCGAGACGCAGCGCACCGCAATCATCGCGACGGGGTTGCCGATTCGCGGCTGGTTCGACCACACGCTGGCGGAAACGGACGGTCCCGTCGGCGCCGCAACGCTGGCGCGCGCACTCGTCGTCGGATTCGGAGCGTTGCCGGTGGTCGTATGCGAAGAAACGATGGTGCCGCTGCTCGAGGCGTGCTGCCGTGCCGCCGGTCTCGTCTGCACGAGCATCGAGAACATGCGTCGCGCGGCATCGTCGCCGGATGCGGTGAAAGGCCGCTTCATCCCAACGGCTGTCGTTATCGGCTTTCCGGCCGACGAAAAGTCGGCTGTGAAATGCGCGCGCGAGATCGTCGCCGATCTCGAGCCTGCCGTCTTGATTTCTTCGGAGCGCCAAGGCGCAAACGCAAAGGGCGTCTATCATTACGGCTTAGGCGAAGCCAATATTTCGTCAGCGATGGCGAAAGTCGAACGGCTTTTCGAAGAAGCGCAGCGGAAAAACATTCCAACGATCGGCGTTGGCGACGGCGGCAACGAGCTCGGTATGGGTTCGATCAAAGACGCCGTGCAGGAACACGTGCCTTACGGCAAGCTGTGCCGATGCCCGTGTGGCGATGGCATGGCGCCCGATCTCAAAGTCGATCTCTTGGTCGCCGCGACCGTCTCGGATTGGGGAATGTGGGGCATCGAAGCGTGTCTGGCGGCGTTGTGCGGAAAGCCGTCGGTGCTGCACAGCAGCGAAACGCTGGAGATGGTGCTCGACGCCTGCGTCGCATCGGGAGCGATCGACGGCGTGACCGCCTACGTGAATCGCGACATCGACGGCGTCTCCTACGAGACGCAGATGGCTATGCTTCGCGTTCTGCACGAAATCGTCGGTGCCCATGCGGCTCCGAAAAGAGCTGGAAGCCGCTAGGGGCGTCTCTCGGCGGAAGCGAACGTAGCGGGCCCGCTCCGGGTCTTGCCTTGGAGGCTTTCTATGCGTCCGCGCTCGGTTTTGTGGCTCGCTCTTCTCGCCATCGTCTTGCTTTCGGCGGTAAGCGTCACGGTTGCGAAGTTATCTGCAGCCCAAATGATGCCCATCAGAACCTCTTATCAGCCGGGTCGCTGGTGGGTCGAAGTCTATATCGCCGAGCAAAAGGGCTGGTTCAAAAAGATGGGCCTCGACGTGACGGGCGCATCGTTCACGTCGGGCGCGCTGCAAATTGCCGCGGGAGCCTCCGGTTCGTGGGACATCGCCGGCTCGGGTAATATTCCATCGGTGCTCGGAGCTGCGCGATACGGTCTGATCAGCATGGCAATCGCCGATCTCGAAGACGCGTCGACCGCAATGGTGGCGCTTCCGAAATCGGCCGACAACTACCTGAACAACCCGGTTGCATTTCGGAATAAAGTCATTCCGCTGACGACGAATTCGTCGAGCCATTGGGTCGCAACCGCGTGCCTGGAAAAGAAATTCCACCTTGCGCCCAACGAATTCAAGTTCCTCAATCTCTCGCCGCCGGAAATCGACTCGGCGCTGAGCAGCGGGAAATACGACGTTGCCGCGATCTGGTCGCCGTACATCTACGTGCTGCAATCGACGATCAACGCCAAAGTCATCTGCACGGGCCGGGAAGTCGGCGCGTTCCTGACGTCCAATCTCTTGGTGCAGCCGAGCTTCGCGAAAGCGCATCCGGATGAGGTCGCAAAGTTCCTCGCGGTGTACGAGCATGCCGTCGCGTGGGAGCGGCTGCATCCGAAAGAAACCGAAAAGTATCTCGCCGAGTTCTATCGAGGGCGCGGCGTGCAAATTCCGGACTCGGGAATTCCCGACGATCTCAAATTACGTCCCGCGTTCAATCTGACGCAGCAGCTGGGCGCGATGCACCGGCCGACGAACGGGATGTCGCAATTCGATACCTGGATGCAGCAGACGGCCGAGTTCGAGAAATCGGTCGGAATGATTCCGAGCGTTCCGGACGTCCAGAGCTACGTCACCGACAAGTACATGCGCATGGTGCAGGATGATCCGCAGCTACGTAAGTTCGCGATGGACGGCCGCGACTAAAGCACCGGCATGATCCGGGTCGCCGGCGTGCGTTCGGCCGCACTGGCTAGCTCTGGTTTCGTCGTGCTCTTCGTGTGTTGGATCTTGGCGACGAGCACGTTCCATCTGATCGCGCCGGTGCGCTTTCCGTCGCCACGAGATGTCTATGACGCCTTCGCGCAGCTCGTCGGCATCGGTTACGCCGATGCCGGCTTGGGCACGCACGTGCTGGCGAGCGTCCGCCGAGTGCTCATCGGCTATGCCATCGCGATCGTCACCGCGACGCCGCTCGGCATCTTCATGGGCCTGAGCCGTACCGCGGATGGCATCATCAATCCGGTCTTTCAGCTGTTGCGTCCGATTCCGGCGCTTGCGTGGATCCCGCTGGCGATTCTATGGTTCGGGCTCGGGACGGAGGCGCAGGTCTTCGTCATCGCGCTTGCCGCGTTTGCGCCGCTCCTCATCAACACGTACACCGGCGTGCGCATCGTAAGTCCGCTGCTCGTATCCGCAGCGCGCGTGCTCGGTGCGTCGCGCATGGACGTCGTGATGCACGTCGTGCTGCCGTCGTCGCTTCCCATGATCTTCACGGGCCTGCGCATATCGCTGCAGGTTTGTTGGATGGCCCTCGTTGCGGCCGAACTGGTCGGGTCGACGTCAGGTCTCGGGCACATCATGATCTACGGAGAACGTGACATCAATTCTCCGATGATCGCTGCAGGGATGATTTGCGTGACGGCCCTCGGCGCAATCATGACGGTTGTGCTGTCGCTCGTCGAACGGAGAGTCATGCCGTGGCGACCGTAGCACTCGCGGCGGTCGGCCTCATCTTGTTTTTTGGGCTATGGTCGCTGCTCGCGGCACTTGCCCTCATCCCGCCGCATTTTTTGCCGGCGCCGCTGCGCGTCGCAAACGAGCTCGAGACGCTGTGGCGGCAGCCCTTCGCCGGCAGCGTACTCGGCGGGCACGTGCTCGCCAGCCTCCAAAAGTTTGGCGTCGGTTTCGCGCTTGCGGTCGTCATCGGCATTCCGCTCGGTCTGATTCTCGGCTTGTCGCGCATCGCCGACAAAGTCATTTCGCCGCTGTTCGATGCGATACGGTTCATTCCGCCGATCGCGTGGGTGCCGTTCACGGTCTTGTGGTTTGGCACGAGCCCGATCGCCCCGACCCTCATCGTGTTCGCGGGAGCGTTCGCACCATGCGTGCTCAACAGCTACCGCGGGGCAAAATTCGTCGATACGACGC
Source organism: Vulcanimicrobiaceae bacterium (assembly GCA_050733775.1). Classification (GTDB taxonomy): domain Bacteria; phylum Vulcanimicrobiota; class Vulcanimicrobiia; order Vulcanimicrobiales; family Vulcanimicrobiaceae; genus JAFAMS01. Next base: position 782 of record JBOHTT010000371.1, on the reverse strand, counting down.
TGCTCGAAGCGGCTCGTACGCTCGGCGCAAGCGCATTCACCGTCGTCGCGGAGGTTGTGGTTCCGGCATCCCTGCCGTCGATTGTGGCGGGTTTGCGCGTGAGCGCGGGGTTTGCATGGCAATCGCTGATCGGTGCCGAGCTGATCGTCGGCTCGACGGGCCTCGGCTTCATGATCGTTCAGGGTGAAACGAATATGACGACAACCGTCGTCATCGCAGGCATGGCGATGATCGGGCTCTTAGGAGCGTGCATCGATTTTTGTTTGCGAGGATTGGAATTGCACATCTCACGCAACTGGGGAAGGTAACGAATGGCAACCACGGACACCCATCAGAAAAAAGCCAAGCACGCATGGGCTCTTACGCAGGAGCTTTTGCAGGACGACGCGCCGGGGTTTCTCACGATCAATCAGGCAATGTATGCGGTCGGGCATCTGCTCGAATATCATCTTGCGAAGCTGAACATGCATCCGTCAGCCGCGGCGCGCGGCGTCCCGCACAGCGAGCGCGGACGGCTCTCACGCGTCTTTCTCGTGCCGGCGAAAGTCCTCACCGAAGAAGAGATGACAAAATACGATCGCCTCTTCGCGCAGCGCGACACGTTTTGCGACGGCGGCTATCCCGATCCGAAATTCGTGCGTGCGTACGTCGCCGAGGCGAAAACGCTCGTCGAGAAGCTGAGCTGATCGATGGGAGTGCTGAACGACCACCTCAAGATGTCCGCCGCGCTGGAGAAAGCGGTGGACGATTACAACGACCTCGACCATTGGCCGGTCGTCATC
>JBOHTT010000370.1:0-3333 GCA_050733775.1 Vulcanimicrobiaceae bacterium | reverse complement strand
ACACGCACCACTGCTCGACGCCGAGGTCGTCCTCGCATGAGAGAACTGCGCGCAATTTCGCCCGGGAAGCTCGGATACGGGTGCGACGAACCCAGCATCGAGCACGCGCTGAGCCGCGATCCGCATTATATTGCGATCGACGCCGGCACGACCGACATCGGCGCATACTATCTTGGAACCGGCGAGACGTTCTACGCGCCGACGTCGATCAAACGCGATCTGCGGCCGTTGATGCGCGCGGCGCGACAGCGCAAGGTACCGCTGATTATCGGCAACATGGTTGCGACCGGCCGCAACGATCAACTGGCGTTCGGCATGCAGCTCGTGCGCGAAGTCGCGCGCGAAGAGTCGCTCGAGTTCAAGGTCGCAGTCATCCCCGCGCAGATCGATAAGAAATCGCTCGCCGAGCGCAATGCGAAGGAAGCGATTGCGCCGCTCGGTGCGCGCGCGGCGCTGACGCGCGCCGACATCGAGGAAGCAACCGCTGTCGTCGGCCAGATGGGCGTCGAGCCGATCGTTGCGGCACTCGACGCGGGCGCCGACATGGTCGTGTGCGGCCGTGCTTGCGACGACGTGCTCTTCGCGGCGGTGCCGGTGCGCGAGGGCTACGATCAAGGCCTCGCATTACACATGGGAAAGATTTTGGAATGCGGCGCCATCGCCTTTGAGCCCGGGAGCCTGCACGCATCGGCAGTCGGCTATCTGCGCGACGATCATTTCGTGCTGGAAGCTGCAGATCCGCAGCGGCGCGCAACGGTCCACAGCGTTGCGTCGCACACGCTGTACGAGCGCTCGGATCCGTATCTGCAAGCGGGTCCCGGCGGCATCAACGATCTTACGCATTCGAAGTTCGAGCAGCTCGACGAGCGTCGCGTGAAGATCAGCGGCAGCCGGTGGGTGCCGGCAGATCGGTATCTCGTCAAGCTCGAGGGCGTGCGGCCGATGGGGTACCGTGCGATTTGCATGACGGGAATTCGCGATCCGATTCTCATCGAACAGCTCGACGACGTCTTAGCGGAGGCGGAGAAGAAGACGCGCGAGCGCTTTGCCGGCGAAATCACGGGCGAGCTGCGGATCATCTTTCGCCAGTACGGGCGTAACGCGGTCATGGGCGATCTCGAGCCGACGCCGATTGCCGGCCACGAAATCGGGCTGCTCACCGAAGTGATTGCAGAGACGCAAGCGCTTGCCGACGCGGCATGCATGTACGTTCGGGGAACGCTGCAGCACGCAGACTATCCGCGCATCCTCGCAACGGCCGGCAACCTCGCGTATCCGATGTCGCCGTTCACCTACTCATGCGGTCCCGTGTTCACGTTCCACATGGATCATCTGCTGCCGGTCGCGAACGGATGCGAGCTGTTTCCGTTTGAGATCGAAAAGATTGGCCGCACCGCTGTCCCGGTCAGCTAGGTCGATCGCGGTCCTTTGTTTCGGCTTGCTCTGCGCGGGACAGGCGCTCGCGAACCCGCGCGCGATCGACGTGCAAAATTCGAAGATGACGCTCTCGGTGTTCAAGCAGGGCGCTTTTTCGTTTCTCGCCGACAATCATGAAATCGACGCACCGATTGCGAGCGGCTCGTACGACGCTGCGACCAAGACGATTGAAGTCACCGTGAACGCCGCCGCGCTCAAGGTCCTCGATCCAAAGCTTTCGGCGGACAAGCGCGCTCAGGTGCAGGAAGCGATGAGCGGCCCGAAAGTGCTCGACGTCGAGCGATATCCGACGATTGTATTCCGCTCGACAAGCATCGATGAGACCGGTTCGCACTGGAAGATCGCCGGAAATCTGACGCTGCACGGAGAGACTCATCCGATCGTCGTCGACGCCGTGCAGTCCGACGAAACGCATTTCACCGGCTCCGCCGTAATCCGCCAGACGAACTTCGGGATCGCGCCGATCAAAATCGCCGGCGGCGCGGTCTCAGTCCGCGACGATGTGAAGCTCGAATTTCGTATTGCCCTGATGTGAGTCAGCGGCTCGACTAAGAGGACTTTGCTTGGTAAAGGGCGTCTTGGTGGGCGTTCATAATGGCGAGGAACTCACGGGCGGTGACGGCTGCGCGATACGTACATATCGCTGCCACCTGAGTCGCTCCGAGCGCCGCATTGACTTTCATTTCATAGTCGATGAAGCTCTTGCTCTGCTCGGTTCCTGAAACCCAACCGGCGTCTCCAGCCGCGCGCAAGAACTTGAAGCCCTTCGCGAGGGCCGCGTTTTGTTTCGCGATCAACGCCTCGGCGATCTGCTCGAAGGTCTTCAGCTGTCCCGACGGATCGAGATACCACTGCGGATGAGGCAGTATCTCGAGCTGGCCGCTGGAGATGTAGGCATCGACGTTTTCCGTATGCTGAGCGACGGCGGCCGCCGCCTTTGACGTCACGACCTCCGGCATCACCCAGAGGCATCCTTCGCCGTTCTTGAGGCCCTCGGCGACATAGGGCGCAACCAAATCGAGAAGCTCGTTGAAGTCCCGATAGAACTGGCAGAAGTGCCAGCCCGGTCTTACTTCCTGAACCGAGGTCGAGGTTGCTTCGCCGGGAACGCAGATGGTTTTCTTTTCGACCATATAGATGAGAACGCGCGCCATGTCTGCGGCACTTAGCCCTGTCGCACCGATATTGAGCTCGGGCGGAAACAAGGTCGCGAGCGCGTCGCGTTTGTGCTTTGCAGCCGGTATCCCCAGCGCCAAAAGCTGATTACGTACCCTCTGGGGAATGAACTGTTCGGCTCCAGCCATACGCGTATCATTACCAGACTACGGTGCGCCGTAAACGTCGACTCGCAGGCGACAAGGGTCACCCTTCGGAGGAGAACAACCTCCTGCCGATGGCGACGCGGCAAACGATCGAGACGGCGGCGCAACGGCGATGGCTCGGAACGGCGGTTCCGCGCAAGGAAGATCCCGCGCTGCTGACCGGCGAGGGCCGGTTCATCGACGATCTCGAGCCGTTTCCGAATCTCTATCATGCCGCGATTTTGCGCAGCCCGCACGCGCACGCGCGCATCACGGCGATCGATGCGTCGAGAGCGCTCGCGATCGACGGCGTCGCCGGCGTGCTCACCGGCGAGCACGTGAAGGCGAGCTGCAAGCCGTTTGCGGTCGGCATCGAGACGCAGCCTTCCTTTTATCCTTGCGCGATCGACCGCGTGCGGTACGCGGGCGAACCCGTCGCCGTCGTCGTGGCCCGCGATCGTTATCTCGCGGAAGACGCGCTCGAAGCGATCGCGGTCAGCTACGAACCGCTGCCCGCCGTCGTATCGATCGACGACGCGCTGGCTCCCTCCTCGATCGCGCTGCTCGAGAACGTCGGCAGTATCGTCGTGCACGA
>JBOHTT010000369.1:0-3315 GCA_050733775.1 Vulcanimicrobiaceae bacterium | reverse complement strand
GTTCCTGCAGCGAGCGCAACCCTAAAATGCGAGCGAGGGAACTGCCAAGGCCGGCCGCTCGGAAACCCTCAGTGGCCTAACTCTCCGCCCATAATGAAAATCTTGGAGCTGCAGACGGCACACTTGCCCTCGATCGCCGGGCCGCCCCCGCGCTCGATCTGCTTTGGCTCGGCAAGCTCGCGCCTCGTCTGACAACGTACGCAGTATCCCACGGGAGCTTCGCTCTGGGGAGACGGGGTCGAACCGCTATCCGACGTCATGCGCTTCCTCTAATATGCACCGGTTCAGGCAGCCCCTAAATCTCGGTTGCCGGAGCCTTCGGCTCGCCGTTGCTTTCCTTACGCCGGCGATCTTCTTCTTGCTGTTCGAACGTCGCCATGATCATGCGTTTGCGCATCTCTTCGATCTGAGACCCGGATAGCCGGCGTCGTCCCGATTGCGGATGCGAGGCTTCGGCTTGATCGCAAACGTCGCACCGTAGTAACCGATCGCTTTCGCGCCAATCGAGTATCGTGAACACATCGCACGCGCCGCTCGAGCTTTCCATTAGAGCGTCGCCAGCACTTCATCCGCGTGGCCGAGTACCGTAACCTTCGGCCATACGCGCACGAGATTTCCATTTGCATCGAAGAGAAACGTCGAGCGTTGAATTTGATTCTTGCCGTAGACGTTTTCGTCGACGATGACGCCGAACGCATCGCAGAGCTTTGACTCCATATCGGAAAGAAGACGAAACGGCAGCATGTATTTTTCCTTGAAGAGGCGGTGTGACTCAATGGAATCGCGGCTCACGCCGACGAGCTCCGTGTCCTTGCGCTTAAATGCCTCGTACATGTCGCGAAACTGCGTCGCTTCTTTGGTGCAGCCCCACGTATCGTTCTTGGGATAGAAATAAAGAATGAACTGTTTGCCGAGCAGATCTTCAGTCGAAACTTCTGCTCCACTGTCATCACGAACGGTTATAATCGGCAGCGTGGCGCCGGGTTCAAGCATGTGACGTGGTTCCCTCGATGACGTTGGCAATGGCGAGCGCCGTAGCGGGCGCCAGCAAGATTCCGTTCCGGTAGTGCCCCGCGGCGACAAAGTACCCTTCCAACGGCGTCGTGCCGATGTACGGCCTGCCGTTCGGCGAGCGCGGGCGAAAGCCAACCCAGCTCTGCAAGACCGGCGCTTCAACGAGCGCCGGAATCGCGCGTAGGGCAGCTTCGCGCAAGCGGCGCGTCGCAAACGGATCGACCGACGGGTCGAACGTCGTACCTTGTTCCGTTTCTCCAACGACGAGCGTCCCGTCAAAACGCGGAATGAGATACGCACCCGGTGCGTAGATCAATCGGTTCACGCGTCGCTCCGGCGTCGAAAGCACAATGAGCTGTCCTTTGACCGGTTCGATCTCTACTTGCACGTGCGCGGGAACGCCGTCGAGCTTCCCCGCCAGCGCGCCGGCCGCGTTGACGACCGTTTCCGCGTCGACGAAATTTCCGCCGGCTTGCACGCCGAGAACTTTTCGTTCGTCGGCGACGAGCGCGACGGGTCCGGTGTTTTCCTCGATCTGCGCGCCCGCATCCGTGCACGCCATGCGCAACGCAGCTCCGAGTTGGCGGTTATCGATCTGTCCTTCGTCTTCGATCACCGAGGCACCAATTGCATTCGTCCCGACCCACGGCTCGATGCGCCGCACTTCGTCGCCGTCCAGCCAGTGCGTGTGAATTCCGCGAGAGATCAACGCTTCGGCGCGTTGTTGCAAGCGCGCGGCCTCATCTTCGTCATATGCGAGCTGCACGATGCCGTCGACGCGCAGATAAGGATCGACGCCGGTACGCTTGTGCAGCTCCTTGACGAACACTTGGTAGACGCCGAGCGCCGTTGCCAAAAAAAGCTCGAGCTCTTCGTCGCCTTCAGATTCCGTGAAGGGTGCGAGACGGCCGGCACCCGCCCACGACGCCGATTTCGCGGATTCGCCGGCTTCGAGCACGCGCACGGTTGCACCGCGCTTCGCGAGCTCGTACGCAATTGTAAGGCCAACCAATCCTGCACCGATGACGACGATCATGCTCGGCGCTCGTTCGCCGCATTTGTGAGTACTCTTCTGTGATAGGATCACGTCGTGAACGTCGCACGCAGCATCGTGACGATCGACGACGCACCGCCGGGTTTTTGGCAGTGGCCGGTAACCGACTCAGCGCAAATCGAGGGCGTGGAGCTCGAAAGTGCGGTTCCGACACGGTTCTTTCAAACGCTCGAAACCTATCCGAGCGAATGGGGCCGGTTGTTTTGGCGCGTGCAATTGAATCGGTTTGAGGACGGACGCGTGTCGCTGCCGATGTTCCGCACGTTTTATCCGGGCGTCGAATGGAACCTGAACCACCCCGGCGGCCGGTGGTTTCTCAGCGCGTGGTTCAAATGGCAAGGCGACAGTCCCGACGGCGCGGATCCGTCGCAACGCGCGGCCATACGCATCGAAGGCGATACGGTGGTCTTCACACTCGGTCAGATCGTCTTACGCACGCGCGTCGACGCGCGCGATCGTAAAGCCGTCGCCGAGTCACTGCACGCGCACGAACGCAAATCCGAGCCTCCGCCGCAGGGCGTAATTCTCCTGGACGACGTCGTCGATCGGCGCGGGTAACCGCATAGGAACTCCTCCGGAACTGCGCTAAGACGAAAGTCTGAGGGGTGCGCGCGTGACGACGACTGTAACGAAGCCCGGCCACGAAGAACATGCCGGCTCGCCTGCCGAAGCAGCAAACCGAGCCTGGGCGATTAGCGACGCGCTCGAAGCCGCGATCAAAGCGACCGGAGCAGAGGTCGCCGAGTTGTTTTTGCGCGAGGGCGACGGTTCGGGCATCGCGCTCGCCGGTTTCCGCGGCCCGTTCTTCCAAGCGTTCAACGAAATCACGCGCTTCGAAGAGGGCCAGGGCTATCCCGGAATCGTCGTGTGGCAAGGCCGTCCTCTCAGCGTCTACGACGTTGCCGGCGACGACCGGCTCCTGCGGAAGTCGATCAAAGACTTAGGGTTCCGCAGCTTCCTGTGCGTCCCGGTTCCCGGCGCCAAGCGCGTCGTCGGAAGCCTCGATGTCGCATCGCGGGCCCCGTCGGGCGCGCTCCTCTCGCGCTGCATCGAGCTCGCCCGCGAGGCCGAGCGCCTCGGGATGCTCCTCGAGCGTATGGAAGAGGAGCACCACCCGCCCGCTCGCAACGCCGAAGCGGCCGAGTCGCCTGACCTGGCCCGCGTCCTCGAGCTCCGTTTGCTCGGGACCTTCGGTGCGTGGCGCGGCGGCACGTCGTTGTCGATCGACTCCTTCGCGCGGCGGCGAG
>JBOHTT010000368.1:0-21410 GCA_050733775.1 Vulcanimicrobiaceae bacterium | reverse complement strand
TCCGCCGGGGCCGCTGAGGTTATAGCCTTCCGGATACGTGCTCTGCGTGTTGATCATTGCCGGACTTTCCCGCGTAAAGTACGCCTGAAAATCCGTCAACCCGTTGAGCGTCCCGCCGATGCTGAATCCGTGCTCGTACGCCTGTACCGGCTCTTGGAACGTCACCTGATCGGAAGGGTCCGGAGGGCGATAGGCAAGTCCGGTGCGCGACGGCTTGATATTGTCTTGAACGCCCCACTTGATCCACAAATTGCTGATGTTGCCGGTGTGCGCGAGCATCACGTCGACGCCCGGATCCAAGGCGACTTGCGTGCCGTTGCCCGAAAACGGACTTCCGCTGCTTCCGAGCGTTCCCGAAAACTCACCGCCGGTGTCGTAGCTCATCACGTGCAAGGGCAACGAGACGGTAAGATTGTCGTTCACATGATATACGAACGTGAACCGATCGTCGTAGCGGAACTGATTTTGCACGCCTTGCTGCGTGTAGACCGCATTGGAAAAATCTGTCGAAATATACGCACCGACGAGCGAGCCGACGCCCGTACCCGAGGCGTTTCCTCCGGTACCGTTGCCGCCGCTGACAGTTTGCGGCAAGCTATACCGCTGGCGTAGCGTTACATCCGGTTGCATGAAGCCGTGAAACTCGACGGACTGCGCGAACTTCGTGCGCTTGTCGAGCGCGGCGACCGAATCTTCGAGGTTCGTCACGCGAACGCCGAGGGCGTCCAACTCGTCTTTGAACGCGTCGACCAATTTTTGCAGTTTCTCGAGATCCGCTTTTGATGCCAATTTCGGCTGCATCGCTTCCACTTTCGCGACGACGCGAGCGATGAGCATCGCCATCTCGTATCGCGTGATCGGCCGATCGCCCTTGAATTGGCCGTCAGGATAGCCTTCGATCAAACCGTCCGCAGCGAGCGATTGAATCGCCTGATACGCCCAGTGATTCGCCGGAATGTCGGAAAACGGTGTCGCTCGCGCGCTCTCGCCCGTTGCGAGCGCACAAAACGCAACGCACCCGGCAAAAACCGCGGCTGCAAGACGCTTGTAGGGAGAGAAGCGCATGGAAGACGCTCCGGGAACAAGAGCGTAAGGCCGCTCGTTTCAGGCGCTCGGGGATTACTCCTGCCCTGCCAAGTACCGTTCGGCGATCAGCAGCGCCGCATAATCATCGATCGGTCGCGGCGGCAGCAGCATACCGCGTGGAATCAGGCGCCGCCACCCGCGCGGTGGGCAATCGGCAAAATAACGCGCACGCGCGCGAAGGGTCGTGTCGCGCTCGTCCACGACGCGCACGGGAACGCCGAGATCGCCCAAGAGCGAGCAGAGCGGAGCGGCATGCGTTCCGCTACCCATTGCAATCGTCGCAATTGTGTGCCGCGTCAATAATTGCGCGACCAGCATCGGAAGTGCATCAGTTTCGACGATCCCGAACGCTTCCGGCGGCCGGCCCGTCGCCGCTAAGAGCGCGTAGCCGCATTTACGCGTACCGGGATCGATGCCCAGTATCACCGGGCCGCAGCTCCGACCTTTGCTACCGTGACGTGGAACGTCATTCCCGACGTACCGTCGTGCGCATACGTTTCGTGCGCGGCGAGCAGCGTCACGCGAAAGACGCCTTTCCCACGCAGCACCGTTTCTTCCACATTTTGCACGGAAGCCGCGGGAACCACTTGCGGGAACTCGGTGAACGGCCCCGGCATGCCCATCTTGATCGCCTCGATTTGCCCGACCGTGATCAGACGGCCGAGATCCGGTACGTTGCCGCCGAGATAATCCAGCGCCGCGATGATCTGATCTTTCGCGAAGATGAAGCGATCTTGCCAGCTCGCGAAGGCGAAGCCGATGCGGTCGCCCTGATACAGGTTTTCGGGAAAGACGGCGAGCAGCAAGATCGGATTGCCCGTGCGCAGATTGCGCTGAACCGCCGGATCGTCGAGCTGCTGACGCAGTTTGTCCGAGATCAACTTGTCGGTCGCGTGATAGGGATAGGGCCGCAGGTTATACGGATTCTGCGTGAACACTTGGTTTGCGACGTTCACGGTATCGTCAAAGTATGACGCAAGCTGCTTGAGCTGATTCTGGCGCGAGTCGCCCGGATGCAGGACCAAGAATTTGTATTGCAGCGGCGTGTTCTTCGGAATGACGAGCTGTCCGTTACGCGTCTTGTCTTCCAGCGCTTGCGCTTGCGCTTGCAGCTGCTGGATGCGCGATGTCAGCGAATCGATGCGAAAAAACGCGTCCTGCACCTGGTGCGAGCTTCCGATTGCGATCCCCGTGACGCCCAACGCGATCAGCATTCCGGTGCCGACCGCGACGATCGTCGACGTGTAGCGTGGACGCAAGCCAAAAAGCGTCAATCGCCGCCGCCCGACTTGATGGCCGACACGATCGCCGATGTACGCGATCAGCCCCGCGACGATCATAATGATCGCGACGGTCACGGCTCCGCGAAGAATTTCCATCATCTCGCTAGCCTGCACCGAACGAAGCGCGGCGGAGCAACACCAACCCGAACGCGAGGAAGACGATGTTCGGCAGCCATGCCATGACGGCAGCGAGGTTGTCGTTGACGGCGCCGATGGAATTCGAGATCGTCATGACGACGTAATAGGCGAAGACGATCGCGACTGCCAATCCGAAGCCGACGCTCATCCCGCCGCCGCGCACGCGGCGAATGCCGAACGGCACGGCCAAGAGCGAGAATACGAGGCACGCGAACGGCCGCGCGAGCTGCGATTGGTACTCCTGCACGTATTGCCCGAGCTGCGTGCGATTGAGCTGGCCGCTGCGAATGACCTGCGCGATCTCGGCACGGCTCATGTCTTGCGGTGAGGACTTGACACGCTGCAGCACGTTCGTCGGTCCTTCGCCGATATCGACGACGAGCGTCTGCTCGCGGCTTTCGATGACCGAGCCGTCGGGATTGAAACGATACGTCCGCGCACCGGCAAACGTCCACGACGTACTTTCCTGCGCGCGTGCGCGATCCGCAAAAATGATGGTTTGCGCGGTTCCGGCGCGATCGTATTGCACGACGGTCACATTGAGCAACGAATGCGTCGATACGTCGTAGCCCGTCGCAGCGGTCAGCTGGCGTCCGCCGCCGGGAAGCGGAGCGTAGACGGTGAGGTTCCCGCCGACAAGCGGCGCACGTTTGATCGTCATTTGGAGGATCTCGGTCGCGCGATCGTTCGCAAACGGCACGACGGTCTGCTCGATGTAGAAGGTGAACAACGAAAGCAGCAACCCGAACACGAGCAACGGAACAGCAACGCGTTCGAGGGAAATCCCGCCGGCCTTCATCGCGATGATCTCGCTTTCGCCCGAGAGCCGCTGCATCGCAAGCAGCACTCCGAGCAAGACCGCCATAGGTACGACGTATGGAATGACAGATGGGAGGCCCCAGACGAAATATTCGATGACGGCCAACAGACGCGCGTGCTCTTCGGTGATGAGACGGCTCAGCGCTAACAAGTTCGCGGCGACGAAAATCAACAGGAAGGCCGAGAAGCCGAATACCAGCGGGCCGACGAGCTCCGTAATCATGTAGCGATCGAGCGTCGTGACGCCCAACGTCGCGAGGCGCACTCCTTGGCGCGGGACCGTGCGTGCGATCATCTGCTCCCGGAAAGAATGACGTGATCGAACGCGGGGTCGGTAACCAACCGGTCCCCGCTCGCCGTCTGATTTGTTTTCGTATTCGTTAAAACAACGTCGCCCTGACACAGAATCTGCTTGTCGCGTGCATCGTAAGTCAGGGTTGCACAGCTGAGTGTCTTGCCGTCGTCCGTCTTGGCATGGACGCCACCGGTCATCGTGACGTTTTTATCCTTGTCGTTCGCGACGGCCTTCGGCGAGTCTGCGGCGACCGTTCGGCCGCTTCCGGCGTGAAAGATGACGTGCGGCGTACTGAACGTCGCCACGGCGCTGCCGTCGGTCGCGCGATCGTATACGACCGTCCCCGACCGGATTTCGTACACGATGCGACTCGCCTTGTTACGGACGATATATTGGGCCGGTTGCCGCTGCGTTCCGCGGCTGACCGCCCGGATGGGTGCGCCTGAGGGCAACAGCCCGGCCGGCGACGGGGCGGCCGTCGAGCTCGGCGTGGAGGAGGGGGCGGCCGCCGGAGGCTTGGGCGCGCAGCAGGTCATAACGCCGGCGAGCACTCCGCCGATCAAAATCCAGCGCACGCCTCGTTCTACTCCGGCGCCATCCGCGCGGAACGCTCGGCGCCGAAAACCAACGCCGCGAGCACCGCCCAGAGTACGATGGCGAGCGCGAACGCATTGAACAGCAAATGGATGCCGATCGCCAGCAAGCCGGCGAGAACGCACATGACGAAGCGGCGCCTCGGCGGCGACGCCGCTTTGAGATCACCCAGGGCTTCGCGCAAAAAGAGGACGATGGTCCACACGAACGCGGCCAAACCCACGAGCCCGGTTTCGGCGGCGACCGCCAAGTAGAAGTCGTGCGGGTCGAATGCAATCGGGTCTTCCGGTCCCGGGGCGTCCGGCGCACGAACGAACGGATAGATTCGATAGTAAGCGCCGACGCCCGCGCCCGTTAGCGGAAACAACGCGACCGTACGGATTCCGGCTCGCCACGCCGCGAGGCGGCTTTCGTTCTCGGCCGGATTGTGGTGCCGGTCGGCTCCATACGAGAGCGCGAGGGCGAGCAACACCGCTGCGAGCCCTCCGACGATCGCAGCTTGACGCCTCCACAACACGACGGCGAGCAAGACCGCGGCGATGGCAAACGCGGCCTCGCCGGAGCGCGAGCTGGTGGCAGCGAGCGTCACGATTCCCAGTGCGAACGCGACGAGCGCGAGCGCTCGATAGCGGTACAGCTCTCGACCGGCGAAAAACGCGCCGCCCGCAACGCCGCAAACGGCTAGCGAAAAGAGCGCGAGCTCGTTGGGGTTTTCGAAAATTCCGATGGCGCGGCCGTGTGCGAACGACGAAAGCAGCGCGGGTTTGCGCGCAAGCATCGCGACGAGCGCGACGCTGCATAGGACGATGCCGCTGACGAGCCATGCCGTCACGAGCGCACTCCAGCCATCACCTTCAGCGAAACGGTAAACGCGATGCCCCGCAAGTGCGACCGCGCAAAAGACGAGCGCGGCCGGAATGCCCGCCGACGGATCGAAGCCGATTGCCGATGCGATCGCCGCGACGATGCCAAAGATCGCACCTGCGCGATATCCCGGATCCATCGGCTGACGCGAGCGAAGCTCCAAGGCGGCAAGCCAAAGTGCGAAAATGACGAACAACCCCGCACCGGCCTGAGCGACGCGCTCCGGCACGAGGCCGACGAGCGTTGGATGCGCCGCTACCGCCGTCGTGAGCCACGTCGCAAACGGCGCGCACGCAACGAACGCGATCGCAGCCTTCAATTCGCCGTCGCCAGCACGGCAGCCGCGATTGCCGTCGCCGCTCCCGGAGGCCCAATGCGCTCACGACCGATTCGCGACATTTCCGCGCGCCGAGTTTCATCGTCGAGAAGCGCACGCAACGTTTGTGCGCCTTGCGTGGGATCGGCGGGCACGAGCGCCAGCGCGCCGTCGAGTAAACGGCGTTGCCGCATCCGATACCAATCTTCTTTATGCGAGGGATCGGCCAGCGCAACGACGGGAACGCCGGCGGCGGCTGCGGCTTCGTTTGCCGTACCGGCCTGTCCGACTGCCAGCGTCGCATCTGAGAAAATCGCACCGAGCGGACCGTTCCAGGCGCGCGCCGGAATCGCAAACGCTCGCAGCATACGTTCGGCGTCGATGCCGGGTGCGATCGATACGACAATTTCGATGCCCGCACGATCCGAAAGCCCAGCCAGAATTGCCCCGACCCGTGCGGCGTTCTCGTACGCGTCGCCGCGGCTTCCCGGCAGAACGACGATGCGCGTCGTGCCGCTCCATGCAAATCGTTCGTCGCTGCGTGATAGGTCGGCGATGACGTTTCCCGGCGATTCCGCTGCGATACCGTGCGAACGCAAATCCTCCGCCGTTGCCGCGTCGCGCACGAAGACTTTTTTGGCTTCTTTCATGAGCTTACGCTCGAACCGGCCATATCGCGCGACGTATACGCTCTTCGCAGTCCCGACGAAAATGGTCGGAAGCTTCGCCGCCGTTGCCATGAACAGACAGTAGACGTCGCCGACCGCCACGAGGCTATCGTATTGCAACCCGGCATCGCGGAGAAAGGCACGTTGGCTTCGCCACAACGGTACGAAGCCTGCAGCGACGTCGCGAGCAAACGCGGGGACGTTGCCCATCGCGACGAGGCCTCCGCTCGGCATCGCTCGCTGGGGGCCGACCGACGCGAATTGTGGGTCGTCACCGACAACTCCGACCAACGGAAAATGATCGGTTCGCTGCGCGCCCGCGTGCCGCGATTCCGCAGCGATGCGTGAAGCAATCGCGATCTCGCCGTGGCCGTTGGAGACAAACAGTAATCGCATTTCCGCTATGCGGCGAGCAGCGGAACGAGTGCGAACCTCGTCAAACGCATCCGCCCCGTTTCGGATTCCGGCTCGAGCTCGCTGCGAGAAACGAATCGCCCATACGGTCCTGCGTGAACGATGGGAACGTTTCCGACGCGCTCAGGCTCGGGCGTCGTGTCGTGGCTGTGCCCCCCGAGCAGCAGATCGATACGCGGCACGCGCTGCGCCAACAAGCGATCGGCGCGCAAACCGAGATGCGAAAGCACGACGAGCGTTTGGTCCTTGCCGAGGGACGAAGCAAAATTAGCCGTCACCTCATACGGATCGAGAAAGCGCCATCCGAAAAGACGCTCCCACGGGCTGCCGCTCGGATATTGCGGCACGAGCAGCGCGCAGAAACGCAGTGAGTCGATCGTATAGTCGCGGCGGAACGGCAGCCGGCGACCGCGCACGTCGATCAAGTTCGAACAGACGAAGGGATGGTGCATCTGTACGGCGCGGCTGCGGACGACCGGAAAGAGATAGTTGAACTCGCGATTTCCCATCGCTTGCACGTCGCAGCCCGCGTCGTCGAGCTCCGCGATGATCGGCTCGCGACGAAAAAACACCGTTTGACTGCCGCGCAACGAATCTCCGCAATCGACGTAGAGTCCCGGGTCCTGCTCGCGCATTCGCCGCAGCGGTGATACGATGCCGCGATGGTCGTGTAGATCGGAGGTGTGGTAAATGCGCATCACGGGGCTGCCATTTGCGCGTGCACGAAGTGCGCGATCTGCTCCAGAGAATCGGGAGTCCCGAGCGCGTCGCGCAATCCCGCCAGCGCCGACAGCTGCAGCGACGGATCGTGCAGAATCTTGCGCATCTCCTCGCACAGCGCAGGGGCCGTCGCATCTTCCTGCCACAGCTCGGGTATAACCGTTTTCTGCAGCACGAGATTCGGCAGACCGATCCAGCGGCCGCCGATGCGCGCATACATTTGACGCGCGTACCGCGCTTGCGCCGCGGACGTGATGTAAAACAACACCGAAGGCACTCCGAGCAACGACGCTTCGAGCACGGCGGTTCCCGAGGCAATCCACGCAGCATCGGCGCCTTCGAGCGCAGCGCGCGCACCGTCGACGATGCGAACGCGCAGATCGTGACGGCGCTCGAGATACGACGCGATCTTCCCGCGCAAATCGGGGGTCGCTGCGCCGAGCACAAATTCGATGTTCGGCCGTTCCAATACGAGACCGCTTGCGGCGCTCAGCAGCGGCATCATGTGCCGCTCGATTTCCGAAACGCGGCTTCCGGGAAGCAACGCCACCGTACCGCCGTCGAGCGGCGGCGCGGGTCTGGCAGGCCGCGGTGGAATCAGGCTGACCATCGGATGTCCGAAAAACTCGACGCGCAGTCCCAATCCCGCGTAGAACTCTCGCTGATGCGAGAAAACCGTCACCGGAACCGTCGCAGCGGCGACCATTTTCGCTCGCTCCGGTTGGTCGAGCCACGCGCCGGGCGGAATGTAATAGACGATCGGTCCGCGATAGCCGGTGCGGCGCAATTGGCGCGCCAGGCGCAAATTGAAGGCACCAAAATCGATCAACACGATCGCGTCCGGCGGACGCAAGCGTAACGTTGCCGCTGTCGATAGCATGATCCACAGCAGCTTGGGAATCTTGCCGATCGCCTCGAGCGGACCGAGTGAAGCCCACCCCTTCGTATCGACGACCACGTCGAAACCCGCGTCGCGCATGCGCGACGACCCGATGCCTTGCAATTGGAGCGCGCCATATCGCTCGAGCGCCTTGCCGAGTTCCACCGCGTGAAATTCTCCGGACGGTTCTCCCGTCGAAAAGAACACACGCATTTTAGGGAGCCTCTTACTTCAGGATGCCGCGCGCAGATTCGGCTTCGACGAAAGCGACGAGATGCCGGCCCGCTTCGGTTGTGACGACCTCCTTGAGCGCGGCGAGCGCTTGAGACGTGTTACGCTCGGAGTGATACATGATCTTGTAGCACTCTTTGAGCTCAGAGAGCTCTTCGGGGGCGAAACCCGCGCGCCGCAGCCCGACCGAATTGAGCCCATAGACGCGCGCAGGGTTTCCTTCGACCAGAAAAAACGGCGGGACGTCGCGCGTCAGCTTCGTCATGCCGCCGACAAACGAAAATCGGCCCACGCGCACGAACTGATGCGTCCCGCTAACACCGCCGAAGGTTGCGTGGTCTTCCACGACGACGTGGCCGGCGAGCTGCGTGAGGTTCGACATGGTAACGCCGTTTCCGACGATGCAGTTGTGCGCGATGTGCACGTATGCGAGCAACAAGCAGTCATCGCCAACGCTCGTGACTTCTTCTTCGCCGGTGGCACGATGAATGGAGACGTATTCGCGAAGCGTCGTACGGTCGCCGATTTTCGTATACGAAACCTCGCCGGCCGATTTCCGGTCCTGCGACGGAAACCCAATCGTGCAGAATGGAAAAATCGTGGCTTCCTCGCCGATCGTCGTGTAACCGTTGACCACCACGTTGGAAAGCAGTTTGCTGCGCGCGCCGATCGAAACGTGTTCGCCGACCAGACAAAACGGTCCGATCTCGGCCTCTTCGCCGATTTTCGCACTTGGGTGAATCACCGCGGTTGGGTGAACGTTGATCGTAATACGCGCCGCCTATATATGAAGGATGGTCGCGTCGAGCGCAAATCGATCCGCCGACACGATCGAGAACATCAATTCGCCGCTGCACACCAAGGTGTCTTCAACGCGGGCTTCGGCTTCGACCCATCCCATGTTGCGCTTGCTGCGAAGCATCGTCACTTCCATTATGAGCCGGTCGCCCGGAACGACCGGACGGCGGAACTTTATCTTATCGATGCCGGTGAGGTAAGGCGTCATTCGCGCGAAGTCGCCCGCCGCCAGGATCATGGAGCCGCCGAGCTGCGCCATCGCTTCGATGATGAGCACGCCCGGCATCAACGGATTTCCCGGAAAGTGACCCTGAAAGAATTCCTCATTCATCGACAGGTTCTTGTAACCGACAGCTCTCTTCATCGGCTCGAGTTCCGTGATTCGATCGATAAGCAGCATCGGGTAGCGATGCGGCAAAACCGACATGATCTGACGGATCAGCACGTCGCTCATTGTTCCGTCAAAGCCCGGGATGCACGTTCGGACGCGCGCAGCTCCCCCATGACGGCGGCGTGCAGCTTGTGACCGCTCTTGAGCGCAACGACTTCGCATTGCGGATACATTCCGAGCAACGCAAAATCACCGATCATGTCGAGCACTTTGTGACGAACCGGTTCGTCGGGCCATCGTAACGGCTGCAGCGGACCCTCAGGACCGAAAACGACGGCGTTTTCGAGCGTACCGCCTTGCGCGAGGCCGCGCGCCAGCAGCTCTTCAATCTCGTGGAGGTATCCGAACGTGCGCGCCGGCGCGATTTCTTCACGATAGAACGACGGCGTTATTTCGGATTCGAAAAACTGCGTGCCGATCGGAGGCGGATACACGACGGTGAATTTGATGCGCCACGCAAGCGAAGGGAGGATCGCGAGCGTCTTGTCGTCGTCGCGGAATCCCATTGCGCGATCCGGACGGAAAACGCGTCGCGGGACGTTTGAGGCCGCAAGGCCGATGTCGGCAATCGCATCGGCGAAAACTCTTGCGCTGCCCTCCATCACCGGAACCTCGCCGCCCTCCACCGCAATCAGCGCGTTGTCGACGCCCATTCCGCGCAGCGCCGAAAGCAAATGCTCGACCGTCGATACGGAAACGCCATCGGTGCCCAGTACCGTTGCGCGGCTCGTGTCGATGACGTATTCCGCGAGCGCCGGAATGCGCGCGCCGCCTTCGAGCCGAAAAACGAGGCCGGTATCGGGCTCGGCGGGCTCGAGCACGGCGCTGGTCTTCCGTCCTGTGTGCAAACCGATGCCGGCGAAGCTAATGCGTCCACGCAGCGTTTGTTGGTTCGTCACTTCAGCTTACGCTCGAGGGCGTCCACTCGCTCGATCAATTTGGGTACCTTCCGAAGACTCGCCTGCCAGCGCAGCTCCGTACGGTGATCTTGCGCGGGTGAGCCGCTGACAAGTGCGTCCTCCGGCAGGTCGCCCCACACCATCGCCGATCCGGCGACCGTCGCGCGCGCGCCGACCGTAATGTGTCCGCGAATGCCGGCTTTGGCGCCGATGCGCACGCCGTCCCCGACATTGGCGGAACCGGCCACGCCAGCCATCCCAGCGATTGCGACGTCGCGGCCGATGCGGCAGTTGTGCCCAATCTGCACCAGATTGTCGATCTTTGTCCCGTCGCCGATGCGCGTGGCCCCCGTTTGGGCTCGATCGATGCATGTGTTGGCGCCGACTTCGACGTCGTTGCCGAGCACGACGGTGCCGACTTGCGGTATCTTCACCCATCCGCCGTCGCCGCGCACGTACCCGAACCCGTCGCTGCCGACGATCGCACCAGCTTGGAGAATGAGGCGATCACCCGCGACACAGCGGTCCAGAAATGCCGCGCGGGCGTGCACGATCGCGTCGTCGCCTATGCGTGCGTCGGCGCCGATGATGCAACCGGCGCCGAGCGTCGCTCGCGCGCCGATTTGCGCGCGGGGACCCACGAAGACGAGCGGTCCGACGACGGCGTCCGGCCCCAGCGTTGCGGTCGGATCGATCACCGCAGTGGGGTGGAGGTGCGTTCCGGCCGGCCGCTTCGGTTGATAGAAAGCCAGCAATGCAGCGAGCGCGGCGCGGGCCGATTCTACGACGATCATCGGCTTGCCGGCAGCGCCTGCGCCGGACGACGCGAGCGCCGCTTCTTCAGTCAGTATCGCGCCCGCCTTGGAACGCAGCGCGAGCTGCAAGTATCGGGCATCGGTTGCGAACGTCAGTTCACCATCGTGTGCCTCTTCGATGGAGGCTACGCCCAAAATGCGAACCTTGGTATCTCCGACGACTCGTCCGCCCAATTGCGCCGCGATCTCACCGAGCGTCCCAAAATCGCGCGATGCGACCTCGGGTTCGCCCTGCGTCACGGGCTCGGCGTCGCCTTCTCTTGGATGTTGAGGACCTTCTCGACGTCTGTGGTCACGTCGGCGCCGCCGTATCCGACGCCTTGGCGCGTAAAGACCATCTTGAAATTGCGCTGCTTCGCAACTTGTTGTGCGGCATTGGAGATGTCTGTCGTGATCTCGCGTTGATACTGCGCAAACCGCTGCTGCAGCTCGGCTCGTTGCTTGGCCTTTTCAGATTCCGGCTCTTTGGACGTCTCGATCGCGAACGCGTCGGCCTGAATCTGGTTATTGTAGTTCTCGAACTTCGGCCAATTGGCCATGATTCGCGACATGTCGACCACACCGATTTGACTCTGGGAGCGACCACCGCCGCAACCTGCCAGAGCTAGAGCAACCATGCCGACGGCGAGCGCCGTCTTAACGCCGTGCTTTTTCACTCGTGCAAACTCTCGATCTCTTTCTTTGCAGGCTCGGTTAAGTCGACGCCTTGGCCGTCCCCTGCAACCTCGGAAAGAACCGTCGTGACTCCTCTTTCCTGGGCTACGACGCGCACCTCACGGTTGATTTGATCGACGATCTGCTGGTAGAGCTTGTCGTGCTCGCTCTGGAGCGACGCGAGCTCCTTCTGCAGGCTTACCGAAGAGGCGGCGTCGACCCCATGCAGCTCGTTGTAGCGTTGCTGTAACTCGTCGCGCGTCTTTTTGAATTGGTCGATCGTCGCTTTCGCGTCCTGAGAGAAGCGATCTTGGTACTGTTTGTGCAGCGCATCGATGCGCGCTTTGAGGTCGGGCGGCAGATTGACAGCCGCCACGGACGCGCCCGGCGCAGGGGCCGGCCCGGCGGCGCCGCGCCCTGCTGCAGTCATCTTACTCTGAGCTTGGGCGCGTATCTTTGCGACCCCGGCATCCATTTCTCGCTGGCCTTGTGCGCGCAACTGCGTGCGAAGCTGGACGAGGGTTTGCTGGTCGCGATTCCGCATGGCGGCGACTTGGTCCGATTCGGAGCGATCCAGGGCGTCGAGCTGTCCCTTGACATTTTGACGCGCGGCATTGTCCAGAGCCAAATTCGAAAGGCGCGTACGCAAGTCGAGCCGCTGTGCAGCATCTTTAGTCGCGAGCGAGAGCGCAAATTCGGATTCCTTCGACTGCAGCTCGTTCGCTTTGGCTTGGTACTGCCGATCCAACCGCTGCGCAACCGCTTTCTGATACGCCTGGATCTGGTCGCGCTGTTGTGCGTCCAGCGTCTTCGCATAGGCCTGTAAGTTGCGGTTCATCTGCGCGCTGACACCGGAGGCTTGCTGCTGAGCCGTCGCGCCGACGCCGCTCGCCAGCGGGTGCCCGGAAGAAGCGCGTCCCGACGCAGCCAACGCCGCATCGATCGCCGCATTCTCTTCGCGCTGGTACTCGAACTGTTTCTCTGCCAAGATCTTCTTTGTGCGCGCGGATGCTTCGTTGAGCTCCTTTTGCAATTCGGCATCTTGCTTGGAAAGATCGGCACCGGTTTGCGCGACCTCCGGGCCCAGCGAACGCAAGTTGAGCGCATCGATGCTCAGCTCGATCTGATGCAGCTGGCCGTACAACGGATGCGCTTTTACGAGTTGCTGCATCCGGACGTAGCCCACGCGGCCAGTTCCCTGTGTCTCGCTGCCGCCCGCAGACTGCTGCGATGCCGGTTTTGCGCAGCCCGCCGCGACCACGAGCGCCAGAACGAGAAAAACTCTCGCCGGAAGCCTTTTCACTAACCCTTCTTGAGCGCGGCGACGACGTCGGTCGTCACGTCGGTTCCACCGTAGATCAAATTGCTGCGATCGATTACGAGCAAGAGACCTCGCTTCTTCGCGACGCCCTCGATCGCGGTGCGAGTTTGATCGACGAGCGGCTGGACGATCTCCTTACGCTTGTCATCGAGCGCCTTCTGGTAGTCGGCGTAGATCTTGTTGCGATCGGCATCGGTCTTCGCGCCTTTCAGCCTTGCCTGCGCAGACTTGCGCTGGTCTTCGCCGAATTGCACGAACTGCGTTTGCGCCTTCTTGAACTGATCGAGCTGATCGATCTGGCTTTGGTCGACCCAACCGACGGTCGAAGGTGGCGGCGTGCTGACGGGCGGCACGGGTGCGCCGGGGCTATTCAAGAGATCGAGAACGTTTTGGGTGATGTCTTGCCCACCCACGATCACGATGCGCTTATCGACGACAACCGAGAGCGACTTGCTGGATGCGATGGACGCGACCGCCGTTTGCGCTGCTGCGAAAAGCGGACCGAATAGCTCGCGCTGACGCTGCGCCAAACGTCCTTGGAATTCATTGGCGAGCTTGGCCTGATCTTGCTGCGACCGAACGCCCTTCGCACGTGACATGTACTCGCGTTGCAGCTGTTCCCGGAAGGCGCCGAACTTTTTGTTCGCATCCCGGAATGACGGAACGTTTGACAGGGCGTTTTGATCGAGGAAACCGATGCCGGTCACCTCGGCAGCCAAAACCTGCGGCGCGCCGATCGAGACGATCGTCAAGATGATTGCGAGAAGGACTCTCGGTGCCAACGTTTGCTTTCGCATAACCTAAAAGCTCTGTCCGATTCCGAAAGAAGTGTGAAAGCCTTGCTTGCCGTGAGCAAAGTCGAGACGCAGCGTCCGCAAGCCTAGCTGCGGCACGTCGAAACGGATGCCCACACCCTCGTCGGGATTGAAGGTGAACCTCCCCGGATTGAGGATCAAGTTTCCAAACGCGTCGTACACGGGCAGAGCGCCACGGATCATCATGCCTCCGTCGTCAACGAATGCAGCGATGGTGAATTTACGGTCCTTGGTGACTGGGACGCGCAATTCCGCCTGGAACAGCGCCTCGTCGGTACCGTAGAACACCTGACTGTAGCCGCGCAACTGCTGGTCTGAGAAGGTGAACAAGCGGTTCGGCGGGATCGCGCCGGTGCTGCCGCCGAGCAGAGCGTGAACGGCGATCGTCGATTGCCGCCATCGAACCGGAAAATACTTCGCGACGTCCAGCGTCGTCAGCGTGTAATTGAAGTCCGAGCTAATCCAATGCCCGCTCAGTTCCTCTGTTACGCCGGCATTCAAGCCGTGCCGCGGGTTGAACACGTCGTCGCGCGTGTCGTCGTTCAGGCCGAATACCAGGCTGCGCAAGTTGAACGGCTTTGTGGAATCGATGTTGGCAATCGACGGTGCGTTAACGCCGAGTGCCTGCGAACCGGAGACGACGCCGCCGACCAACTGGTTGAACGGATTCGGCGTAGCCGTGACGATCGGCGACCCCGTTGAGGACGAGAAGAAGTACGGAGAGGGCACCGTCACGCTCGAGGCGACTTGCTCGACGTTGATGCCGACGGTACCGCGCACGTAGTCGGACAGACGACGCCCCACGTTGAAATTGACGCCTTCGGAGCTGGCTTTATACGTCGATACGACGTTGTTGACGAGAACGGGATTGGCCGGATTGAGCGGGATGAGCGTCACGGGAATGGCACCGATAATGCCGCTGCCGTTGCCGATCACGTTCGTCCCATTGCCGCCGATAATGTTCGAGCCGGTCGCACCGGGAACGTTGTAGACCGGATAATAGTTGGTCTGCGCGTTGGCAAACAACGTGCCGCCGAGCGAGTATTTTTGCGAGCGCGGCGTGGTGCCCAAGTACGGAATCGAGAATGAGATCTGCGCTTGGCCGAAGCGCGCGCCTTTTTGGAACTGGATGCTCGCGCCGTTACCGGTCCCGTTGATGTTGTTTTGGGTGTACGAAAGGTCGCCGGTTAGGCCCGTTCCGGTCAAGCCGCCGGAATAGCCTGCGCCGACGGTCGCCGTTCCGTTGCGCTGCTCTTTCACGTTCCAGTTGACGGTGATCCACGCCGGCTTTTTCGGATCCGGGCCGGGCTTAGCCGAAAAGTCGACTTTTGAGAAGTAGCCGAGATTGTTCAGACGCTCGTAGTCGCGCTTGAGCGTCGACTGCGTGATGATGTCACCGACGTGCATTCGGAGCTGCCGGCGGATGACGTCGTCGTGCGTGAACGTGTTCCCGGTAATTTCGATCGCACCGACACGTGCGACCGAAATACTGTAGCGCACGTCGGCGGTTCCCGTCTTCAGATCGACCGTCGAGGGATCGATACCAGCCTCGAGATCGCCGATCTGCAAGTCGTACTTCTCGTACAGGTCCTTGAGCGCCGCGAAATCTTTGTCGCGCAGCTCTTCGGAATACGGTTGTCCCGGTTTGACGGAGAGCACCGGTATGATGGCGGTCGGCGGCAGCACCGGATCGGCGTTCGGCGGCGGCACGATGATGACGTTGCGGACCGTCAAGCCTTCTTGAATCTTCAGCGTCAGCATGCCCTGTGGCGTGATCGAGAGATCCGGAACGTGCGTAGCAAGTTGTCCGCCGTAACCGATTTTATTGTAGTAAGAATTGATCTTTAGGACGTCTTCGTGGAAGGTATTGCTATTGAATACCTGGCCGACGGCCGTATCCATGAGAGCGAGCAGCGTATCGTTCGGTACGTGAGCGTTGCCGGCAAAGTCTATTTTCGTAATGACGGGATTTTCGATCACGCGAAACGTGATCGCAATTCCGTTAGGACGCTGCTGGATAATCGGTGGAACCTGATCCGTGAAAAAGCCCAGCGCGAAAATGTTCGCGAGATCTTCTTGAACCGTCTTTGGATCGAAGGGATCGCCGACTTTTGTCTTCACGACCGAAAGAATGCGGTCGGTCGGGACGTGCACGTTCCCGGTCACCGATATCGCTACGACTTTCGGCGTCTCTGCTGCGACCGTCGCCGGGTTGAGCTGAAATAGCAAGGCGACGACGAGCAGAACGGCGCTGAACACGCGGGCGCGCGAAATTAAATTAGACAAATACGCTTCCTAGCGGAATCGACGCTGGATATTCACGGTAAAGCCTTGAGTCCCCCCAAGATCTGCGGCAGATCCTAAGAGCGGATTTGCGCTGAGATACGCGTCAGGCTTTACCGCGCCGAACGAATACAGTCCCTGCTGCGTGAATGCAGTGAAGATAACGGAAGTAACGTGATCCGGCCGCGATTCTAATCCAAACGTCATGCGGTAAGGATACGCGAGCGACGTGCCATAAACAGCCGCGACATTGCGTCCGAGCAGTCTGCGCGCCTGTACGCCGAGGCTGCCCGTGGGTGCCAAATTGATGGCGAGATCGGACAGCCCGAAGGCCGAGCCGAGACCCTGCTCGATCGGGGCGAGGAGTCGCGCGGTAAACTGGGCGTTGATCAGACTAGCGGCCTCCTGTGAGAGCGCAAACGTGCCGGCTGGCGTCTGCTGGAAAGCGTTGGGGGGCAACAAGATGTTCGTCGAGGGCGCAAAGGTGTTCAGCGAGCCAACCGTGGCGCCCAGCGAGTTGGCCCCGAAGAGCAGCCCGACGATCGTTGCCTCGTCGTACGGGGGGTTAGACGCGTACGACAGCTTGATGTCCGGGATGAGCCCTTGGGCCGTGACGGTCACGTCGATCGGCTCGAGGCCGGTCACTTGGGCGATCTGGGTAGTCGCCCTCGCGTAGAGATCCGGCGCGATGCCGTTTTGCGGCGTAAATCGAACGCTGGCCTCCTGCAACTTAAAGGCCCGGTTCAGGAACAGCGAGCCGCCGGGGGTCGCCCGCAGCTCGCCTTCAAGCGAGGGTGCGCCAACGGTGCCCGCAATCCGTACCGCTCCGCGCCCGCCGATCTCGAGGATCGGCGAACGAACGCGCACGTTGTTGCCCGCGACGACGCTCAGGTCGAAACCGAGGTTCTGCAGCCAGCCGGGAATCGCGAATGCGGCGGCGGCGATGGACGGCCCCGGCGGCGTCAACCCCGGCAGCACGAAGCCGCTTTGGCCGGAGGCCTTGAGGAAGGCCGCCAGCGGAATTGAGGCGTCGGAGATCAGCAGGTTGCCGCCGACCGTTCCGGGATGCGGGGCCGGCCGCCGCAGCCAGAGCGAACCGTCCATGCGCGTCGCGCCGTAACCGGGGAAGGCAACCCGAACGCCGCTGAGGTTGAATTCGGCGTCGTACGAGGGACGGCCGCCGGAAGCGGTGTCGGCGGGCAGGCGCAGAGAGCCGTGCCCCGTGAGCTTGCCACCGCCGATCGTCGCTTCCAAATCGTGCAGGTTCGCAGTCGTCTCGTTGAACGCAAGATGCGCCGCGACGCCGGTTATCGGCTGTATCTCGAGTGGCCCCGTATAGCTTCCGCCCCCGAGATCGAGATTACCGGTGAGTGTCGGCGCGGCGATCGTGCCGCGCACGTGGATCAAACCTTCAACGTTACCGCCGAGCTTTGTCTGCGGCGGCGCGAGCGCGGCAAATTGGTCGAGCGTTACGCCCGCGACGCCGAGGTCGAACGAAAGCGGCGTCGACGGCGGGATACCGACGGGTCCCGCGACCAGCGGCACGCTACCTGCGATCGTGATCTTCCCCGTGGGAAGCGACACCGTCGCATCGCGCAGTGCGATACGCTCGGGATCGACCGACAGCTTTCCCACCACGCTCGGAATCGAAAGTCCATAGATGCGCAGCGGCTCGAGCGACAGCGCTGCCTGCGCGCTTGGATGTGACGGCGTACCCGCAACTGCGACGTGCACTTTGCCGGCCCCGTCGATGCCGTACGCGCTTCCAAAGATGCGGCTGATAAAGCTTCCGAGCTGCGTGCTGCTCGCATCGAAATTGAGTGCGATCGGGTCGCGCGGACCAATTCCGAAAGAGCCGCCGCCGCTCACGTCAACGCCGGCGACGGAAAGATCGAGCGCGCGTATCTCGCTGCGACCGCCGGCAGCTGCGGCCGAAACGGTAAATCGATCGATCGGAATGCGTCCGATCATGCCGTCGGAGAGCTTGCCGCTCACGTCGAGTGCGAGATTCGGATAGCGCCCCCGAATCGATGCGGTCGCGTCCACATAGCCGAGAACCGGCGCCGTGTATCCGACCGCCGGAAGCCAGACGCCCAAATCGAATCCGCTGAGCTTCGCATTGAAATCCAGATCTGCAGCTGTCGGAAGCCGGCGCATCGCAGTTCCGTGCGGAATGACGGCGCTGCCGTTCGCAATCAGGCCGCCTCCGGTTCCGCTGACCGCGAGATGTCCCTCGACCCTTCCGGGGGCTCCGCTCCAATTTGCGGCCGCATGGCCGAATGCAAAACGGCGAAACCGCAAATCGTCGAGGTCGACGCTGCCGCTGCTATAGGTCGTGCCTTTATCGCGCGTCAACATCAGGTGCACGTCGCCGTGTCCCGACAGCGTGCCCGCGGCGGGAAAGTAATCGTTGAAGTCGGCGAGGTTCGCATTCGGCGCGTCCAGCGTAAAACGGCGATCGTTTCCGTGCATTGCGCCACTGAAGCTCGTGCGCGTGCTGCCTACCGTTACCTCACCATTAGCACGGATGCCGCGCGCGTTTACCGCAACCGTCGTGCTGGCATCGCCGAAATCCAAACCGTTGATCGAGCCTTCCGGAATACGAACCGTGCCCGCAACGTTCGGATGGAGTCCGGTTCCCGTTACGTGAACGTCGCCTTCGATCGATCCGCGCAAGTACGGCAACGGCAGCCGGGCGGCTTGCGCGATTTTCGCGAGATCCGCGAATCGTAAGTCGGCACGAAGATCGTAGCGAGGCCGCTTTGCAACCATGTCGATGGTTCCGTCGAGAAAACCGAACGCACGAGCAACTGCGGCCGACCCCGCTTCGATTCGCAACGTTCCGTCCTCGAAAGACAAACCTGCGCTGGCGTCGACTCTATGCCCGGCCACGCGCCCGCCGTCGAGCGCCAATCCACCGTCAAATGCCGGCGACGAGCCTTGCAAACGCAAGGCGCCGGCGCCGACGATCGTGCCGCGGCGCAGCGGCAGGTCGGAACGCAGATGCGCGACGTCGATTCCCGACGTTGAAAGCCGGATGCCGCTTTGACTATCGCCGCGCGCCACGACGCTTCCGCCGGCGAGTTCCGCAGTCGCGCCGTACACGACGATCTTCGAGGGATCGATTGCAAACGTACCGGCAAGATGCTTGAGCGGAATCCCGTGCACCGACGCATCGCTCAGATTGACTCCCGTCGTTTGCACGAGCGTTCGGCCGTCGTTTGAGACGACCGCGAGCGGCCCGTGCAAGTCACCGACGGCGCCCAAATCACCCGTCCAACGGCGCATCCCTTGGAGCGTTCCGTCGAGACGCCCGACGAACGCGAAACTTTTCGGACCGAGCGCTCCGCGACCGTCGAACCGCCCAAATTCTCCGCGCGCAACGACGTTTCCGAGCGACAGTGCGTCGACTGGCCCGCCCAAATCGGCATGTGCGTTTTGAATCGGCACGCCCGCAAATTCAGCATCGTGCGCCGCGCCGGAGCCGAACAGCACCAAACGGCGATCGATGTCGATGCCGGCAATCTTGCCGTCAAATCTTCCCGCAATCGGCGGAAACTCCGGCAGCCGCACGCCGGTCAGCTGCGCCGCCCCGCTAGGTGAAGACAATAAAAGATTATGCGCGTCGATCCACATCGCGCTCGTGCCGTGCTCGCGGTCCATCACGAAGCCGCCTTGCAGCCTTCCCGACGGCTGCGTGACGGTGAACGGGCCGAACTCGCCGACGCCGCGCGGTGAGAGTGCAAACAACGTCGACGCGCGCTCGCCGCCGCCTTCGGCAGCGAAGACGCCGTGCGCATCGAGCAATGAGAGACCGAGGCCGCCGGCGGTAACCAGAATTCGGCTGGACGCATGCGGTGCGATGCGATCGAGATACGGCATCGTCCCCGGCGGCGCATCGGCCACGAGAGCGATCGTCGAATCGACCTGTTTTCGTCCGGTCAAGAAGCGAGCGGCGACGCGCGAACGAATGCCGCCGACCGTACCCGTCACGGCACCGCAAAAGACGACGCCTTCATGGTAGGCGATCGTCGCGCGAAAATCGCGAACCGGAATTGCGCCGTAGGAAACGTGCGCGGAGTGGACCGACGCGAGAATCAGCGGGCGAGAGATTCCACCTTCCAAGAGCGTCGTCGATGCGAGCGGACCGGCGAGCCGCTCGTTTCGCAAAAACGCAAAGTCGCGATGCAATATCCGCAAGTCTTCGTTCATCACGACGCCGAGCCGGAATTGGGGCCTAGCAAAATCGTACATACCGCCGGCGAGCGTAATCGGCGTCGGGCCAAGACGTCCGGTGAGTTTCGGCGACGCGATTGCACCGTCGTCGAACACGAGCGCGCCGCCGAGATCGCGCACGGGCTGCGTCAACACGTCGAGACGCAGCGCAACGCCGTCCAAACGTGCGCGACCGCCCAGGTGATAGATGGCCGGTGCGTCCTTCGGTACATCGAGCGCGTACAAGCGCACGTCGAGATCCCGCAGATCGCCGCTGCGAAGCTGCGCCGTCGCCGAGTTGATCGCGAAGTTTCCGAGTCCGCGCAGCGGAATGTCGGATGCCTGGATGCGGTGCATCGCATAACGCCTCCGCGCGTCGATCGTCGCTTGCGCGCGGATCGGGTACGTGCGAGCGCCTTCGACCACCGCGCCGCCTGCGCGATAACGCGTAACGCCGGCGGTATCGACCGTTGCGGAGACATCGATCGCAACGATGCGATTGCGGCGAGCTGCGGGGTCCGGATTACCTGGATCGATCGTCTCGATCGTGCCGTCGGAGAGGCGCGCTTGCATGACCAGCGGCACGGCGCTCGGACGCGTGTGCGATTCCTTCCCATGCGGAATCGAAATATTGTACGACCCGTCCGCGCGCCGTATGAGATAGAGATGCGGCCGTACGACATCGACCGATCGTAATCCGTACTGACGCTTGCCACCGGGAAACAGATCGCGGAACGTGTAGTCGACGTTGACCTCGGCTGCATCCAGCACCCGATCGCCGCGGCGCGTAACGTGAATATCGCGCAGCGCGATGCGGTCGAGACCGATGTCCGCGTCGCCGATACGGACGTCGTATCCGGTGGTCAAAGCGACCGCTCCCCGAAGCGCCACACACAGCAAGGGGCCACGCG
>JBOHTT010000367.1:0-1704 GCA_050733775.1 Vulcanimicrobiaceae bacterium | reverse complement strand
CGATGGGCCTGAAGATGACGCAAGACTACGGCCCGAACGGCGGCGAGTTCACATTTCCCGACGGCACGACGTTCGGACTTTGGAAGATGGACGACGGCGGGTGGGAGAAGGGCGTCGGCGCGATCTTCAATGTCGACGACGTGCCGAAGGCAATCGAATACTACAAATCACGGGGCGTGAAGTTCGAGGACCACACGCACGACGGGCCCAGTTGCAAGATGGCCTTTGCCGAAGACAGTGAAGGCAATAATTTCATCTTGCACGAGCGCAAGGGCGGACGAAACTAACTACTCAGGTAATTTGAAGGCGACGAACTGGTGCTCCCAGCGCTGATTCGTCCAAAAACGTTGGCCGTCGTGACAGAGCGAGCGCGCTTCGAACGGAACGGTCGCGAGATCGGTGATCTCGGGCGTCGATTTACGGGCATCGACTTTGGTGATGCGAAAATCGCCGGAGTCGGTGCCGCCCGACGCTGCGAGATAAAAACATCCGCCGAAGATCGTCATCCCCGTAATCTCGAGCGGCAGCTGCGCGACGACGCGAAGGACGTCGCCCTTCTCGTCGATCGCTAAGATCCGCTTTTCAAAGCGCTGGCTCAGATACAGTAAGTCGCCGTCGTATGCGACGAACGAACCCGTATCGTCGGGACATGCGACTTTGTCTTTTTCTTTGAATCCGTGTCCCGGTACGTAGCGGCGGATGAAGCGATTGTCTTCTTTGCCGTTTTCGCTCGTGACGATGCGCAATTCGTCGCCGACGACGCACATGCCGATCGGCCGTCCGGGCGCGGGAAACTCTTCGAAGACGCGACCTTGCCGTTTGTCGACGCCGTACAACCGCTTCGTTTCCAGCGAGCCCATCCAGAGCGTGGAACCGTCGACGGCGAGCGCTTGATTTGCCGGGGCCGGAGACGGCACTCGGAACAGCTCTTCAATGACGCTTAGTGTCTGCATGGTCGCGCCTTCGAAAGCGACGCAGCGGGGTCCCCTGCGGCGCCGGGCCGAAAAGGAGGGTGCGCGTGAACAAGTTTTGCTTCATTATCCACCCGCTCTCATACGACGATATTTCACGCTACGAGCCCGGCGCTGCCGGCAAAGGGCGGGCGATCGTCGCGAAGATCATGGAGTGGATTCCGCCCTGGGCGGCGGCGCACGTCACCGGCGTGCGGACCCCGGATGGGCGGGAGACGGAAGGCTGGTTCGTTTCGGCTTCGCTGCTGCCGGACCAGATGCTGGAGCTGCCGCGCGAAGAGGTCTACGACCGCATCGTTCGCGCGGTCAACATCGGCGTCGAGCTTGGCGCACAGGTGGCGGGGCTGGGCGCGTTTACCGGCGTCATCGGCGACGGCGGCGTGACGATTTCCGAGCGCGTGTCGATTCCGGTAACGACCGGAAACTCGCTGACGATCGCCGCCGGCGTGCACAGCTTGTTTCGCGGCGCAGACCTGATGGAAGTCGACATGCCGGCAGCGACCGCGGTCGTCGTCGGTGCGACCGGCTCGATCGGCGCGGCCTGCGTGCGGCTCATCGCGCCTCGCGTGCGCGAGATCGTGCTCGTCGCGCGCAACGAAACGCGGCTGCGAAAATTTCACGAGTCGATCGAAAGCGAGCTGCCGTGCCGTTCGTCATACACGACGGATCTCTCGAGTGCGGTCCGCAAAGGCGATCTCATTCTCACGGCGACCTCGTCGACGCAGGAGATCAT
>JBOHTT010000366.1:0-10664 GCA_050733775.1 Vulcanimicrobiaceae bacterium | reverse complement strand
CCGGCGCCGTTCGGGCCGATGATGGCAAAGATCTCCCGCTCGTGCACGTCGATATCGACTTCCGCAACGGCGTGGACGCCGCCGAAGGAAAGAGAGACATTCTCGGCACGCAAAATCACTTTACGGGTTTCGTTCATGCGCGCTCTCCTAGGGCCGGCGATTCCGTAGCGACCCGTGGATGCGAGGTATCGATGTCTTCGACGGCGCGTTCAGGACGGCTCAAGAATCCTAGAATTCCTTTTGGGAAAAAGAGCACGCACACAACGAACAAGCCGCCAATCAAAATCTGCCAGTATTGCGTTTTGCTGCTGAGAACGTTAGCCGCCAGCGTATAGATGATCGCACCGACGAACGGACCCCACAGCGTTCCGGCTCCGCCCAGAATCGTCATCATGACGAAATCGCCGGACTGGTGCCAGTCCATCAAGAGCGGATACGAAAAATTGATCGACATGGAGTACAACGAGCCCGCAATGCCTGCGACCATCCCGGAGATGACGAGGGCCTTGAAGATGAGGCGGTCGCTGTTGATTGCGAGGTAGCGTACACGAACCTCATTTTGACTGATGGCGCGCAGCGAGAGTCCGAACGGCGACCGGACGAGATACCACAGGAACGCCATCACCAGCATGAAGATGACGAGCACGTAGTAGTAATAGGCCGAGCCTTCCATCGCCGCGCTGTGCACGCCGAACAGATGCGGGCGGCTGATCGAAAAGCCGTCCTCCCCGCCCGTAACATCGCTCCAGCGATAGGCAATGAAGTAATAGACCTGTCCGAAGGCGACGGTCAACAGCGCGAAGTAAATCCCCCGCCGGCGAACGAGGAACGGCGCAAGGACGAACGCAGAAAGGGTCCCCGTTATCGCACCGACAATCGTCGCGACGATCATGTTGTCGGGCATGATGTAGTGGCTGAACATCGCCGAGCCGTACGCACCGACGCCAAAGAACGCGGCATTCCCAAACGCCATGAACCCGGTATAGCCCACCAAGATGTTGACGCTTGCAGCCGCCAAACCGAACAGCAGCAGCGACGTGCCCAGCGAGACGTTCAGCCTGATCGCATTCATCCACCACGGCATGCCGACCAGCAGAATCGCCAGCAGCGACATGCCGACGGTAGTGAGCATCCGGTTCATCCGAAGATGCCTTCTTCGCCGAAGAGGCCGCGCGGACGAATCAGCAAAACGGCCGCCATTAAAATATAGGTCACGATCTCGGAAAAAGCCGGTGCGTAGAGGGTCGTAACGCTCTGTCCGATGCCGAGGAGCAAGCCTCCGACGAGACTTCCCGCGAGGCTGCCCATTCCGCCGATGACGACCGTGATGAACGCAGGCATCAACAGACCGTTGCCCATCGTCGGCGAGAGGCCGATGAGCCCGGAAGCCAAGATTCCGGCGACTGCGGCCAAGAAAATACCGATTGCGAAGTTCATCATGTAGAGCGCCTGGGTGTTGATGCCGAGTGCCGCCATCATTTCGCGGTTCAGCACGGCACCCCGCAGCCGCAGCCCTTGGCGTGTCTTATAAAGGAAGAGCAGCAGCAGCACCATGAGCAGCGCGAGGACGCCCATGATCACCAGACGATACGTCGGCACAAAGATGTCGCTTCCGATCATCGTCACGCCCGCGAGCGACTGCGGCGCCGAGAACGGTACGGACTGTGGTCCCCAGATCGCGCGGAACGCCTCTTCGGCGATGAGGGCCAAGCCGAACGTCAAGAGCAGGCTGTAGAGCGGGATACGTTTGTAGAGGGGCGCAATCATCGTTCGCTCGACGACCAAACCGATGACAACGGTGAGAATCGAAGCGACGCCGAGTGCCAGCCAAAAATTCATTCCGCGCTGCAGCAGCACGAAGGCCAGATATCCGGCCAGGGTCAGGAACGAGCCGTGCGCGAGGTTTACAGTCGCAGTTAGGTTCATGATCAGCGACAACCCGATCGCAATGATCGCGTAAAACGCGCCCAGCGTGATGCCGTTGATGATCTCAGGGATTAGTCGTTCCATAATGCGTTGCCCGAGCGCCCCCTCTGTGAAGTTGTCATCCCGAGCATCTGAGAGACGCTCGGGATGACGTTTCTTGGAATGGCGGTTGAACCGCCCGCCCCTATGCGGGCCAGTTCAACTTGCAGATCTTCTCTTGTTCCGAAGCCGCATGCTCGATCGGCCCGCCCGGCTGCACGTCGTCGACGTGGAAGATATCCCACTTGTCGCCGTTCTGACCGCCGGCGATGACGTTCGCGAAGAGCATCGGCCACACCAACTGGTGGTCCACGGTGCGATACTCTCCCGTACCCTGCTGCAGCGGATGGAACGAATGCCCTTCGATGGCTTTGCAGACCTTGACGGGGTCCGTACCCTTCGCTTCTTGGATTGCGGTGATCATCCGGTCGGCGGTGATGTAGCCGAACGCGCTGCGCGCCGTCGGCGGCATCCCGTATTCTTTTGAGTAGCGCGAAACGAAGGATTGCGCTTCCTTATTATTACCGACGTTCTTGTAGTACCACTCGACGCCCCAATAGCCGACTTGTGCTTCCTTCGGAAGCGTACCGAGAACGTCCAGCTCGCCTTGCGGTCCCGCCACCGGAATGCGCTTGAGGATTCCGAACGAGTTGGCTTGCTTGAGACAATTGACTTGATCGTCGCCCTGAACGAGCACGATCAGGCAGTCGGGTTTGGCGGCGAGCACTTTGGTGAGGTACGCGCTGAAGTCCGTCGTGCCCAGCGGCGTCAGGTCGCTGCCGACCACCTGGATGCCGAGCTTCGGCTCGAGATCTTTGAAGCCGTCGAGCAGCGAGTGGCCGAACGCGTAGTCGGGCGTGATGTAGTACCACTTCTTGCCGAACTTCTTCTCGATTGAGAGGCCGGACGCGTGCGTTTCGGCCCACGTGCTGTGGCACGTGCGGAACGACGTCCAGTGACACTGCGAACCCGTCACGGTATCCGTGTGGCCGCCGGAATCGATGAACGGCTTACCGGCCTGGTATGCGACGTTGCTTACAGCTTGGGAGTTGGCACTGTTGAGGGTGCCGATGAGCACCGGAACTTTGTCGACTTCAAAAAGTTTGCGCGCCTTCTCGGTCGCGGTGCCGGGATTGTTGGTGTTGTCTTCGATGATCAGTTTGACTTGACGGCCGATTACGCCGCCTTTCTTGTTCCAATCGTCGACGGCCATTTGCATGCCGCGGACTTCGTTCTTGGCCGGGAACGCGTAGACGCCGGTCAACTCTTCGTTGACGCCGATGTTGAGCGTTTCAGCCGCTTCGCCTCGTTTCGGGATAAACGCTGGGGCGCCAAAGACCACGCCGCCTGCAATAGCCGCGCTTGCCTTGACGAAGTCCCCGCGTGTGCGGTTTTGCTTCACAGACACCTCCAATAGCTTTGAAGATAACAAATGAGCGGGCTAAAGCGCCCCGATAAAGCCCGGTTCAGCCGCCGGGTTTTCGCCCCGAGGACAGGGATTCTTTCTTGTTTATAACTCCTTAAGCGCGGAACGCAGGATCTCGGCGGCCCGGTCGAGCTGAGCATCGGTGGTCGAGAACGGCGGCACGAACCGCAGTACCGACCCCTTTCGTCGCAGCGTGAAGTATAAGCCGCGCGCGAGGCACGCTTTGCGCAGCTTCTCGCCGGCGGCGAAGTAAGGTTCTTTCGTGTCCCGCGATTTGACCAGCTCGATGCCGTTGATCAACCCCTTACCGCGCACGTCGCCGATGACCTCGAACTCGTCGGCGAGGCGTTGCAAGTGCGCCTTGAAATAGCGCTCGATGTCCTTGGCACGTTGGCCGAGATTCTCGTCTTCGATGATGTCGAGGCTCTCGATGCCGGCGCGGCACGCGAGCGGATCTGCATCGTGCGAGTGGTTGATTTGGTAGCCGCTCTGCCGCAAACGTCCTTCGATCTGTGTGGACGTGATCACGGCGCTGATCGTTATGCCGCCACCGAAATGTTTCGAAATGGCGACGATGTCGGGCGTTACTCCCGGCTCTTGCTGGAACGCGTACGTCGTTCCAAGCTTTGCAAGACCGGTTTGCGCTTCATCGAGAACGAGCAACATCCCACGTTCGTCGCACTTCTCTTCCACGCGCTTCATCCAACCCGGCGGCGGTTCGATCACGCCGCCGGCACTGAACAGCGGTTCCGTGATTACCGCAGCTTGATGGCCGGTCGACTCGGCGTCGAATAATTCGAAGCTCGCATCGACGCAAGCCAGCTCGCACGACGGAAACGTTTTTCCGATCGGACAGCGATAGCAGTACGGCGCGAACATCGCGTATGAGCCCGGCGCGAACGGACCGATCTTGTTGCGCCAGCCTGCGTGCGTGACGGAGCGCGGAACCTCCGAGAGGCCATGGTAGCTCGCATGCGGGCTCATGATCTCGTATCCGTCCGTGGCCTTCTTCGCCATCGTCATCGCGGCTTCGATCGATTCGCAACCTGAACCGTGGAAGACGCTCTTTTTTAGCGGCTCCGGCGACATTTGCCCGATCTTCGCGGCGAGTTGGATCTCGTACACGCTATAAAAGGTATTGCTCGAGTTACTGATCGTCTTGGCGGCCTCGGCGACGGCAGCCGCAATACGTGGATGGTTATGGCCGAGCGCGGCACACATCTCGCCGGAGTTAAAATCGAGATACTCTTTGCCGTTCACGTCGATGACGACCGAGCCGCGCGCTTCTTTTAAGATCGGCGCCTCTTTTGGAGAC
This sequence comes from Vulcanimicrobiaceae bacterium, assembly GCA_050733775.1. Lineage (GTDB taxonomy): Bacteria > Vulcanimicrobiota > Vulcanimicrobiia > Vulcanimicrobiales > Vulcanimicrobiaceae > JAFAMS01. The sequence goes on along the minus strand of JBOHTT010000366.1, from coordinate 5,958 downwards.
CGATCCGGACGATGTGCCAGCGAATATTGTTCGGCGAGCTCGCGCAGCTCGGTTTCCGTGAGCTCTTTGGCGGGACGGTCGGTGATCATCGGCTACCTTTCTAGAGCGGACGTTCCAGGAGCGCTCGAGGACCGGGATTCTCGAGCGCAATTGCGCCTTCTGCAAATCGCGCAAGCGCGAGCAGCTCCCCGTCGTTTCCGCACCGCGTCACGAGCTGCATGCCGATCGGCATGCCGTCGCCGTCGAATCCAACAGGGACGGAGATCGATGGAAAGCCGCACGTCGACCACGGTCGCAAGAAATGTGCGTTGCCGGGCGTGGAGCGCTCCGGCACTTGACCGGCCGCCGGCAAAACGACGGCGTCGCACGATGCGAGCAACCGATCGAGCGCAGCACGTATGCGATCGCGCGATTCCAGGGCGGCGCGGTACCCCTCGATGCCGATGCTCGATCCTTCGCCGACGAGCCGGCGAATTGCGGGGCCCGCCTGCGATCCGCCGACGGCCGCGCCGATTGCGGCGTGAGATTCGTATGCCGCTACGGTGCGCCACACGCGCTCCACCTCGTCTACCAAGCGTGGCATTACCGAGCCTTGGACGTCGGCGCCGGCTCCGCGCACCTTTTCCAGCGCGCCGTCGATCGCCGCAATCACCTGCGGACCTGAAAGGTCTTCACGATAGGAGAGCAAGCTCGTGAGGCGCGGTTTCGCCGGAGCGTTGGTCTGCAGCACGCGCGCATCGCAAATGGCGAACACTTCCGTTGCGTCGTGTGCGTCGCGCGCGATGATGCCTACCGTATCGAACGTCGGCGCCAGCATGCCGACGCCGGCGGTCGCAATCACGCCGTATGTCGGTTTGAAGCCGACGACGCCGTTGAATGCCGCGGGACGCAACGTCGAGCCGCCGGTTTGCGTGCCGAATGCGAACGGTACTTGATGCGCGCCCACCACCGCGCCGCTTCCGGCACTCGACCCGCCGGGCGTGCGTTCGAGATTCCACGGATTGCGCGTCGGCGCAGGATCCGCATACGCGAATGCCGTCGTTTGCACTTTACCGATCGGAATTACACCGGCTCTCCGCACGGCAGCCACGCACCATGCGTCGCAAGTTGCCGGCGAAGACGCCACGCCTGCGCCGAATCGCGTCGGCAGGCCGCGTACGTCGATGACGTCTTTGACGCCGAAAGGGATGCCGGCGAGCGGACCTTCGAGGTCGACGGTGTGCGCCGCAGCGAGAGCGGCATCGCCGTCGAGCTCGACCCACGCGGCTAATTTCGGCTCATCGTGCGCGATGCGGCGCAAAACTGCCTCGACGATCTCGACGGGCGAGATTTCCCGCGCGCGCAGTGCCGCGCGCATCGCTCGTAGCGAGCCGAACACGATTGCTTCGTCGGTGTGCGAGATCATGCCATATGCGCGAGGTACGCGGCAGCGAGCGCGCAGGATGCGAGCCGCGCTTCCGGCGGATCGGCGCGTGACGTCAAGATAATGGGCGCAGACGCACCGAGAACCAAGCCCGGCGTGATGGCGCCGCAAAAATGCACCATTTCTTTGTAGAGCATGTTGCCGGCTTCGATTGTCGGAACCAGCAGCACGTCGGGATCGCCGCACACGGGGGATTCGATACCTTTGGTGCGCGCCGCTTCGCGCGAAATCGCGTTGTCGAATGCGAGCGGACCGTCGACGATTGCGCCGAGGATGCGTCCTTCGCGATTGCGATCGCGCAGCGCGCGTGCATCCACCGTTGCCTGCATCGCGGGATTGACTTCCTCGGTTGCGGCGAGCACGGCGACCTTCGGTGTCGCGATGCCGAGCGCACGAGCAAGTTCGATTACGTTTTCTAAAATCGCCATTTTTGCTTCGAGGTCGGGAGCGATATTGAATGCGCCGTCCGTAAGCAACAACGCTTTGGGATAGACGTGGCGCGGCAGATAGCACGCGAAGACGTGACTCATCGTCTTTCCCGTACGCAATCCCGCCTCGCGATCCAGCACCGGCCGCAGAAAGTCGTCCGTGTGCAGATGCCCTTTCATCAGCATCTGCGCTTCGCCGTGGCGAACGAGCGCAACGGCGCGCCGCGCTGCGTCGACGTCGCCGTCCGCTTCGACGATCGGAACACCGTCGACCGAAAGACCCTCGGCGGAAGCCACGGCACGCACGCGTCTCGTGTCGCCCACGAGAATGGGTTGAATGAATCCCTCTCGCGCAGCTTCGAGCGCCGCTCCGAGCGCGAATGCGCTGACCGGCTGTACGACGGCGACCGTCCGCGGAGTATTTCCGCGGGCGGCCGCCATCATTGCATCGAGGTGTTCGAACTCAGCCGGTAAGGTGTTTGTAGGCATCCAGCATACGGGTTGGTTTCTTGAGTGCATCGCGGCGGAAGGGCTCTGCCAGCTCGACGGAATCGACAACCAGGTTGATGACCGTCGGTTTACCGCTCGCGATTGCGGATTTGACGGCGTTTTGGAGCTCTGACTCCTTCTCGACCTTGATACCGTTGGCGCCCATGGCACGCGCCACTTCGGCGAAGTCCGGGTTCTTCAGGTTCGTACCGACGAAACGATCGCCGTAATAGTCGACCTGATTCTTCTTCTCCGCGCCCCACTGCGCGTTGTTCCAAACGATCGCTACGACCGGAATGTTCTCGCGCACGGCCGTCATCACTTCGGCGAGGCTCATGCCCCAGGCACCGTCTCCGATGAACGCCACGACGGGAAGATCGGGCCGTGCCAGCTTTGCTCCGAGCGCCGTCGGATACGAATAGCCGCAGTTACCGTAGCTCATAGCCGCCAGGAACCGGCGCGGATTTTCGAAGCGCAGGTAGCTGTTTGCGACCGACGAGATGTTGCCGATGTCCGTCGTAACGACGCAATCTTTGGGAAGCGCTTCCGACACGAGCTTGAGCGCGTGCCGCGGGCTGATCGGTTCGCCGCCCTTTTTCGACATGCCATCGAGCCAATCGAACCACGCCTTCTTCTGTTCGGCGATCTTCTTGATCGTCGCCTCGTTGCGCGACCGATTGCGATCGATGTTGCGCGCATGTTCGAGCAGGCGCGCTGCGCTCTGTTTGGCGTCGCCGCAAATGCCCAGCCACGCTTTCTTCGTCAATCCCAGCGTGCGGTGATCGGCGTCGATCTGAATGAGCTTGGCGTTCTTCGGCCAGTAATCGAAGCCGTATTGCGGGGTCGTCCCAAACGGATTGAGCCGGCAACCGAGTGCGAGCACGACGTCGGCTTCCGATATCAGTTGCATCGCCGCTTTCGAGCCGCAATATCCCAGCGGTCCGACCGCAAGCTCGTGGCTTGCGGGGAACGAGTCGTTGTGCAGGTACGAGTTGGCTACTGGCGCGCTGAGAAATTCGGCGAGCGCCTTCGCCTCTTCGACCGCGCCGCTTTGCACGACGCCGCCGCCGGCGATGATGAGCGGCGACTTAGCCTCGAGCAGTGCGCGCGCCGCCTCTTCGAGTAAATTATCCGCACCGGGCCCGCGCTCGAGCGTTAGCGACGGGTAGATCTCGGTTTCGACCTCGCCGTAGAAATAATCGCGCGGGATATCGATCTGCACGGGACCGTTCTCGGCTTTCGCGACATAAAACGCGCGGCGCATGAGCTCGGCCATCCGCTCCGGCCGATTGACTTGTACTTGCCACTTAGTCATCTTTGAGAAGATTGGCAGCTGTTCGGTCTCCTGGAAGCCGCCGAGACCGACGGCCATTGTGCCGACAGCCGGCGTGATGACGACCATCGGTGTATGCGCCCAATATGCCGCGGCGACTGCCGTCACGAAATTCGAAATGCCGGGGCCGTTTTGCGCGATAATCGCCGTCGGCCGGCCGCTCATTCGCGCCCAACCATCGGCCATGTGCGCCGCGTTTTGTTCGTGCGCAACCGGTAAGAATCGGATTCCCGCAGCCGAGAAGAGATCCAGCGCGTCCATGTACGCCGAACCAACGATGCCAGGTACGAGCGTGACGCCTTCGGCACGAAGCGTCTCGACGAACGCCTCGCTCGGCGTCATCTTCGTCATCGGCCGAGTGTACTCGGCAGCTCTCACCTGGGGTGGACGTGTTTCCAACATGCTCTTTCTTACCTCACGAAAGTACGGTGCGTAGAACCGACCCAACGTCGGATGGTGTATCGAGAACGTGCGCGCCGGCTTCTTGCAACGCGCGCACCTTCGAATCTCCGCTGCCGCGCGAGCCGGTAACGATCGCACCGGCGTGTCCCATGCGACGTCCGGGCGGCGCGGTGCGCCCGGCGATGAAAGCAACGATCGGCGTTCGAGACGTCATCTTCGTCGCAGACGCGTATTCGGCGGCATCTTCTTCCATCGTGCCGCCGAGCTCGCCGACGATTACGACGGCGCTCGTTTTGGAATCGCGATCGAAAATCTCGAGTGCGTCCCGGGTACTCGTGCCGACGACCGGATCGCCTCCGATGCCGATGAACGCCGACTCACCGAATCCCGCGCGAACGATATCGAGACAAATTAGCGTCCCTAAACTGCCGCTGCGCGAAATCACACCGATGTTTCCCGGCTGAAAGATGTTCGAAGCGAAACCCGGCATGATTCCGACCGCGCATTCGCCCGGCGTCACGACGCCCGCGGTGTTGGGACCGACGAGCTTTGCCCCAACGTCGCGCGCGGCGGCGACGAATTCCATGACGTCGTGAACCGGAACGTGCTCCGCGAGTACGACGAGCTTGCGAATCCCGGCGGAGAGCGCGTCCAAAACCGCAGCTTTCGTTGCTGCAGGCGGCGTGAACAACACGGTAGCATCGATCTTATGCGCTCTGGCAGCGTCGACCGCCGAATCGTACACCGGAATGCCGGAGACTTCGGCGCCGCCCTTTCCTGGACTCGATCCGGCAACGATCTGCGTTCCGCACGCGAGCATCTTTTCGGTCCAGAACGAGGCCTGCTTACCCGTGATGCCTTGCACGAGCAGCGCATCCGCGCGATGAAGAATCATGCGCGCGCTCCCGCGGGTTCGCGAGAAGCCGCAATCGCGGCCTTCACGGCGTCGTCCATAATGGCGAACGGCTCGATGCCGAGGCGCTCGCGCACCATCGCAATGGCGCGCTCCTCACCGGTTCCGTGAATCGAAAAGAAAAACTGGACGGATGGCCGGAGCGTCTCGTACGCGGCGATCACGCCTTCCGCCATGACGTCCGTTCGCGCGAACGCACCGCAAAAATTCACGAACACGCTCCGCACTTTGGGATTAGAGAGCACGATCTCCAGCGCGGCAGTCGCTTTCGTGTAATTTTCGCCGCCGATCTCGAGAAAATTCGCCGGGCGGCCGCCATGCAGGTGCACGGCGTCCAGCGTCGTCATCGTCAAACCTGCGCCGTTGGCAAGCACGCCGACTTCACCGTCGAGCTCGATAAAATAGAAGCCGGCATCCCGCGCGCGCCGCTCGAGCTCCGTTCCCTGCGGGCCGAGCGCGCTCTCGACGCGTTCGAACAACGCTTTCTGACGCGCGCGCGACGAATCGTCAAGGGTCATCTTGCAGTCGAGCGCAATCACGGAACCGTCGCGCTCGACGACCAGCGGATTGATCTCGACGAGCTCGCAGTCGAGCGTCACATAGCGCTCGTACATCCGCACGAGCACCTCGGCGGTGCGCTCGTCGCCGGTAATCTCGCGCGCGCCCGCCGCATCGAGGCCGCGTCGAATATCGAGCGATTTCCTCACGATTTTCTCGGGCGCACGCACGTTCAGCTCCTCGATGTCCATCCCGCCTTCGGTCGAAAAGAGCACGAGGGGCCCACCCTTTGCGCCGTCGTTGAGAATCGCTGCGTACAGCTCGCGATCGATGTCGGCTGCGGACTCAACGAGCACGGCATCGACGCGATGCCCCGCGATCTCGGTGCCGAGCAGCGCATCTGTTTTCGTACGAGCCTCGTCTGCGCCGGACGCAAAGGCGATGCCGCCGGATTTGCCGCGCTTGCCGGCCG
>JBOHTT010000365.1:0-19365 GCA_050733775.1 Vulcanimicrobiaceae bacterium | reverse complement strand
GCGCCGGTTCAGCGCGGCGCGCTTGATCTTCACGAGAATCTCTCCGGCCGCCGGCTTCGGATCCGGAATATCCTCGACGTGCAGCTTCTCGGGCCCACCGAGCTCGTTCAAACGTACGGCTTTCATGGCCGCACCATACGCGGTCGACCTCGCATTGTCATGGTGAGCGGAGCGCCCCCCACTTTGTCATCCCGAGCGTAGCAACGCGAAGCGTTGCGTAGTCGAGGGACTGCCTCGATCTCCCGGGTTGCGAAACCCTCAGGCCGAACGGGAGTAGAACGTGAAGCGGATGTTCCTACAGCTCAAAGGCACGGCTATGTGGCAACGCGCGCGCGAAAATCTGCAAAATAGGATTGTCAGATGGCTCATAATTTCCAGCGTCGTCGGCGCTCCATTGTTCGCTGTGGCAGGCGCGTTCTTTCACCATGACCCGTTGCTGCGAAGTGCCATAAACGGCTTGTGGATCGGAATTACCGGCGCGATCCTCACGTTGTTTTCGCGCAATAGCTTCTTTTATAAGAAGGGCATCCGAATCGACTGGCGCGTTTAGCGGCGGACCTGCGCCATACTCTCTGTCCCTCGACTACGCGATGCTGCGCATCGCTACGCTCGGGATGACAAAGGCGGTGGTTCGACTCCGCAATGCTGAGCCTGTCCTGAGCGAGCGTTAGCGAGACGAAGGGCATTGCTCCGCTCACCATGACAAGAGCGACGTGCCGCTCTTTTTCCTTGAGCGCCGATTACACGTAACCGCTGGCGGCTGAAGCGCCTTTTTTGCGCAGCTCGGCTTGGCGTAGTTCTACGCGGCGGATTTTGCCCGAGCGCGTTTTCGGCAGCTCCGGAACGAACTCGATCTCGCGCGGATATTTGTACGGCGCGGTCACCTTCTTGCAGTGCTCCTGTAGCTCCAGCGCGAGCTTATCCGACGGTTCGTGTCCGGGGCGCAGCACGATGAATGCCTTCACGATGTTGCCGCGTTCCGCGTCGGGGCTGCCGACAACGGCCGATTCCGCCACGGCAGGATGCTCGAGCAGCGCGCTTTCGACTTCAAACGGCCCGATGCGATAACCCGCCGATGAGATCACGTCGTCGGCGCGGCCGACGAACCAAAAATACCCATCGTCGTCAAGCTGCGCGCGATCGCCGGTGACGTACCAATCGCCACGAAACGAACGCTGCGTCTCATCTTCGCTCTTATAGTAGCCCTTGAAGAGCGTCGGCGGGCGGCCGTGCACCGCGATGTCGCCAACCTCGCCTGCAGGCAGCTGCGTTCCATCTTCGGCGATGACGGCGACGCGATGCCCAGGCGTCGGCTTGCCCATCGAGCCGGGACGAATCTCCATGCCCGGTAAGTTTGCGACCAGCAGCGAGTTCTCGGTTTGCCCGTAGCCGTCGAGAATCAGGAGCCCGAACGCGTCGCGCCAGCGTGCGATCACTTCCGGATTGAGCGGCTCGCCCGCCGAAACGCAGTGACGCAGCTTCGGAAGTTTCCAGCGCTCGCCGAGACGCTCGAGCTTTGCTTCGAGCCGATATTCCGTCGGCGCTTGACACAGCACCGTGACGTCGAGGTCGCGCAGAAAATCCATGCGCTCTTCGGGCACGAACGCGCCCTCGTGCAATACGATCGTCGAGCCGCACGACCACGGACCGAGCAGGACGTTCCAAAGCGACTTCGCCCAGCCCGTTCCGGCCGTGCACCACACGATGTCGGCCGGTTTTGCATCGAGCCAAAACGCGGCTTGCATGCGCTTCGCGAACGTGTAGCCGTGATCGTGCACGACGCCTTTGGGATCTTTCGTCGTGCCGCTGGTGTACACGATGTACGCGAGATCCGACGGAATCGTTTGCACGCCGCCGAACGGTTGCGCCGTTTTCACGAGCGGCTCGATCGCCGTCCAGTCTTTTCGCTCGCCACCGAGAATCGCAAAGCGGTCGAGCGTCTTCGCGTCGCCGCGCATCGCGTCGACTTCGGCCGCGTTGCTGACGTGCGCGACGATGCCGCGCGCCTCGCTGTGATTGGCGCGGAAAAGCAAATCTTTCGCGCGCAGCTGCTCGGAACACGGCACGACCACCGCACCGATGCGATCGAGCGCGAGCATGGCGAAGAGCCACCCCGGGATCTTCGGAAGTAGGACGATGACGCGATCGCCCTTCGCGATGCCGAGATCGCGCAGCGCTGCGGCATAACGGGCCGACGTATCGGCGATTTCCTTGAAGCTCGATACGGAGCGCTTGCCCTTTGCGTCGATGAAGATCAGACCGGCGCGGTCCGGCTCGTTCTTTGCCAAGACGTCGATGACGTCACGAGCGAAATTGAACTCCGCCGGGACCTGCCATTCGAAAGACTCGACCGTGAGCTGCTGCATACATCCCTCCGCAGTGGCCGTCCGGGTTTCGCTGCAGCGCCGGGGGAATCCGCGAGCCTGTCCCCGCATGGTCAGCGGATGTTCAATTACCGCGACCTGGCTCGCGTGACGAAGACCTTCCGGCTCCAGATCGGCCCGCTACGCGCTCGCGGCGTGCCGGCGGTCCTGCTCGGGGTGTCGAGCATCGTAGCGGCCACCGGCTTTGCTCGGCTGTTGGCCGAAAACCCGGCTGCGTTGACCGAAACGATTCGGGAGGCCACGCGGTTCATGGGAATGCTTCGGGGCGACGCGCTCCAGTTGAAGTCCCACCATGATCGATCGTGACGGCGTAGTAGCGCTCATTCGAGCCCAGATGCCCGATGCCGATGTGCAGGTCGTTGACCTGACCGGCACGATGGATCATTACGACATTCGGGTCCGCTCTCGCGCATTCACCGGGAAATCGCTGCTGGACCAGCATCGCATGGTGTACGCGGCACTCGAGGATGCACGCCAAGACGGCCGAATCCACGCCCTACAGCTCAAGACGGAGATACCTAGTGCCTGATGTAGAGTCGCTGCGCGACGAGATCGCGCAAGAAATCGAACAAAACCCGATCCTCATTTACGGAAAGGGAACGAAGGACGCTCCTCGCTGCGGCTTCACGCTGGAGACGATTCAGTTTTTCAATCACTTCGGCTATCCGTTCGAAGTGGTCGACGTCCTCGAAAACGTGGAGAAGCGCGAAGTACTCTCGCAGCTCACCAACTGGCCGACGCTGCCGAAAGTTTTCATCGGCGGACAGTTTTACGGCGATACCGATATTCTCGGGCCGATGGCTGAAAAGGGCGAGCTGGGAACGGTGCTCGAGAGCACGTTCCGCGAAAAAGGCATCAAGCCGAACGTCGTTATCTAGAGATTGAAGCCGCCGCTTACGTAGCCTTCGAGATCGAGGGCGACGAAGCGGTAGCCTGCCGCGCGCACGCCGGCGACGATGCGTTCGCGCCGCTGCGGTTCGACGAGCAACGCTACGCAATCCAGCGGAACTTCGATTCGCGCAATGTCACCGTGATGGCGCACGCGGCATTCGCGTAAGCCCGCGTCGAGGACTGCGCGCTCCGCGCGTTCGACTTGCGCGAGCAGCTCGAGCGTGATCGCGGTACCGTACGGAAAGCGCGATGACAGGCACGCCATTGCGGGCTTGTCCCACACGGAAAGACCGAGATGCCGTGCCAATGCGCGCACGTCGTCTTTGCCGAGGCACGCTTCGGCGAGCGGACTGCGCACGCCGAATTCCGTTGCGGCTTTGCGTCCCGGACGCCAATCGCCGGCATCGTCGAGATTAAAACCGTCGAGCACCGCGCGCGCGCCGCGCGATGCGGCGATCTCGACTAGCGTTCCGTACAGCTCGCGCTTGCAAAAATAGCAGCGGTTGTGCGGATTGGCCGCGTACTGCGGATCCTCGACTTCGTGCGTAACGACGACCTCGTGTTGCGCGCCGGACGCGCGCGCCGTCGCGACGGCGGCGGTTTCTTCGTGCTGCGGCAGGCTCGCCGAATGCGCGGTTATGCAGATCGCATCGTCGCCAAGCTCTTGCGTCGCCACGTGCAGCACGAGCGCCGAGTCGACGCCGCCGGAAAACGCCACCACGACGCGACCTAGCCCGCGCACGATTTCACGCAAGGTGCGCTCTTTGCGCGCGAGCTCAGCGTCCATTGCTTTCCCGGACAAAACGTTCGAGCGCGCTTGCGATCTCGGCAATCGGCTCGCCGCGCTGGCGCGCGATCTTGAGCACGTCGTCGTATTCGAGGCTGTCGCGCACGCCACCGTCGATACGCGCGCGCTTGACGCGGACCTCTCCTATCGGCGTGCTCACCTTCACGATCTCGCGCGCCGCGGTTAAACGGCGAACGGTGCTCATCCGTACGCCGAGCGTCGTCGTCTCGCGCAGCATGGTTTGCGCGCACGCATCCGCGCGATCGTGCGGCGCGATCGCGGAAAGCAACACGCCGGGGCGCGATTTTTTCATGCCGATCGCGGACGTCCAAACGTCGAGCGCCCCCGCTTGCAGCAACCGTTCTTGTGCGAGCTCGAAATGCTGCGGCGACATGTCGTCGAGGTTCGTTTCGAGGATCACCACTTCGTCAGACGATGCTGCTTCCGTCAATTCGCCGATCGTGATGCGCGTGACGTTCGGAATCGGAAAGTCGCTGCGTCCTGCTCCGTAGCCGATGCGCTCCCACGTCATCGCCGGACGCGTTCCGGGCTGCGCGACGAAGGTCGCGAGAATCGCAGCCGCGGTCGTCGTCACCATCTCACCGTCGACGTCGGCTTGGAACGTCGGCGCCCCCAGCATCAAACGCGCCGTTGCGGGCGGCGGGTTCGGATAGTTGCCGTGATGCATCGAAATCGGTCCGCGTCCGAGCGGATACGGAGAACAGAACACGCGCTCGACGCCAAGCATATCCAGCGCAACGCACGTCGCCGCAACGTCGAGAATCGCATCGATCTGCCCGACCTCGTGAAAGTGCACGTCTTCGATGCGCTCGCCGTGAACGTCGGCTTCGGCTTCTGCCAGGCGCCGAAAAATGGCGTGGACGCGCTTTTTCTGATCAGCGTTCAAGCCGGAGGCGTCGACAATCGCTAAAATTTCGCCGAGCGAGCGCTGCGGCGGATGAGCGTGCGCGTGCGGATGCTCGTGATGCGAATCCTCGCCCGGTACGACAAAGTCGAGATATGTTGCGGCAACGCCGCGCCGGTCGACGCGCGACATCTCGAGCGTCCATCCGTCTGCAACGATCGTGCGCAGCGCGCGCTCGATTTCTTTCGCATCGGCGCCCGCATCGACCAGCGCGCCGACGATCATGTTGCCGGCGGCGCCGCCGATCATCTCGACATACGCGGCTTTCATTGTTGCGTTGCGAGCGCGACCTTATGCGCGACGCACGCCGCGCCGAAGCCGTTGTCGACGTTGACGACGGCGATACCCGGAGCGCACGATGCCAGCATCGCGTGCATTGCCGCGATGCCGCCCGTCGCGACGCCGTAGCCGATGCTGGTGGGCACGCCGATGACGGGTTGGCGCACCAGTCCCGCGACGATGCTCGGCAGCGCGCCTTCCATTCCTGCAACGACGACGATCGCGCAGCACTCGTCAAAACGCGTGAGGTTATCCAGCAGACGGTGCACGCCGGCGACGCCGACGTCGGCAAGTTGTACGACGTCGTGGCCGAAGGCATCGGCGACGAACGCTGCTTCCTCGGCAACTGGCAGGTCCGACGTGCCGGCGCAAATTAGGCCGATGCTGCGCCCGGTTCGCGGCAAACGCCCGCAGCGCAACGCGCGAGGACGCTCGGCAAGCGCGGCTTCCGGCAATCGCGCTGCTAGCACGGGGAGCATTTCGGCCGGCACGCGCGTCGCGAGCGCAAACTGCTGCGCGTCCCACAACGCGCGCATCGCCGCTTCGATTTGCTCGAGCGTCTTCGACTGCGCGTATACCACTTCCGGGATGCCGGTGCGCGCGTAGCGCGCGTCGTCGATTCGCGTGTGTTCCGTCGGTTGCAGCGTCATCAGTCCTGGGATGTTTTGCGGCCCTCGAAGAACGCCTTCGCCGATGCAGAACCGGGCTCGTCTCGTCACCGGCGTCATGACGCTGCTCGCCATCGGCGTGCTTTGGTACCTGACGACGCAGGCGACGCATCTCATCTCAACGGGCCGCTTTCCTAGCCCGCTCGACGTCTATAAGGCGGCGCTGCAAATCGGAAGGCCGCCGGGGTCTGCCGGTACGACGATTTGGCGGCACATCGGCGACAGTCTCGTGCTCGTCGTCTTGGGATTTCTCGTCGCGGTCATTACCGGCGTGCCTCTGGGCATCGCGATGGGCTTGAGCCGCCGGTTCGAAGCATTTATCAATCCGGTCTTTTTGCTGATCCGCCCGATCCCGCCGCTCGCGTGGATTCCGCTGGCCGTCGTGTGGTTCGGTCTGAGCGTGACGGCGAAAATCTTCGTCGTCTGGTTTGCGGCGTTCGTGCCCGCACTCATCAACGCATATACGGGCGTGCGCACCGTCGACGGCACCTTGATCGAAGCCGCGCGCATCCACGGCGCAAATCGGTATCGGCTGCTCGTCGACGTCGTAATTCCCGGCGCGCTCCCGCTGATTTTCACCGGGCTTCGGCTATCGTTGCAGGCATCGTGGACAACGCTCGTTGCCGCGCAGCTGGTCGGCGCGGTCGCCGGCCTCGGACACGTGCTCATCGTCGCGTCGATCGATATCTATCCTGGCATGATCTTCTACGGCATGGTGTGGGTCGCGGTTCTCGGCGCGGCGATGACGATTGCGCTCGCGCAAATGGAGAGGCTGGCAATGCCGTGGCTGCGATGAAGTCGCGACGCTTCGAGCTGACGGCGCTTTCGGCTGCGGGCACAATCGTATTCTTCGGCGTCTGGTGGCTCGTCGCGTCGAACAAACACGTCAACGCACTCATTCTGCCGAGTCCTGTGAAGGTCATCACGACCTTCGTTTTCCTGACGCATCACACGTTCGCATCATTCACGATCCAGCAACATCTCGGCTCGAGCCTCTTGCGCTTTCTTTTAGGATTCGTGCTGGCCGCCGTCATCGGCATTCCGCTCGGCCTTGCGATGGGATGGCTGCGCTGGCTCGACTACGTCGTCACGCCGCTCTTCGAAGCCGTACGCTTCGTCGCACCGATTGCCTGGGTGCCGTTTGCCGTCCTGTGGTTCGGAACAGGCATCGGCGGCCCGGTACTGATCATCTTCGCGGGCGCATTGCCACCGTGCTTGATCAACGCATATCGCGGCGCGCGGCACGTCGATCGCATTCTCATCGAAGCCGCGCAAACGCTCGGCGCAAACGATCGCACGATCATCTTCCAAGTGCTCCTACCGGCCGCGATGCCGTCCATCGTTGCGGGCTTGCGAATCAGCGCCGGGCTTGGGTGGCAATCGCTCATCGGCGCGGAGCTGATCGTCGTCTCCGCCGGAATCGGCTACCTCATGGTGCAGGGCCAGAGCAATCTCGATACGGCGATCGTCATGTCGGGCATGATTGCGATCGGCCTCGTCGGGGCGGTAATCGATCTCGTGCTTCGCTTGCTCGAACGTACGGTCATGGGCTCGCGAGGGATGCAGTAAGCCGGTCTACGAACTAGCGCGCCTAGAGGCGTCTTACGAGAGGGGTTGTTCATCGTGCACAAGCGGATTATCGCACTGCTCGGTTTTGTGGCAACGTTAGGTGCGTTCTCGGTCGCACATGCCGCGGGTTCCGGCGCAGCAATCAACATCAGTTATCAGCCGACCAACTATTGGGCGCTGCCGTATTACCTCGCAACCAAAAAGGGATGGTGGCAAAAGGTCGGCTTGGATCCGAAATTCAGCACCTTCCCAGCCGGCGCACCACAAGTCGCTGCTGCGGCTTCGGGTTCGTGGGACGTGGGGGCCGCAGGTTCCGTCCCCGCAGTCCTCGGTGCGGCGCGCTACGACATCCTCACGATCGGCATTTCGAACGACGAATCGGCGACGAACTCGTTGATGATGGACGGCCCGAAGTCGTCGGAGTACAAAAAAGATCCGAAGTCCGTCAAAGGGCAGCAGATTCTGCTTACCGCGAACTCGACGGGCGAATACGCGGTCGTGTCGTGCCTGAAGAAATTCGGTCTGAGCGAAAACGACGTCACGCCCGTCAACATGGGACAGGCGCAAATCCTTTCGTCGATGAGCGCGGGCTCGGCGAGCCTCGGCGGTCTGTGGGCACCAAACACCTACACGCTGGAAGAAAAACTGCACGGCAGCTTGCTGTGCTCCGGTCGCGATGCCGGTGCGTTCATTCCGGGCGCGATCATCGTGCGCGCGGCTTACGCCAAAGAGCATCCCGACATGGTTGCAAAGTATCTCGCCGTTTTCGAACACTCTGTGCGTTGGGAGAAAGCGCATCCGGCCGAAGCGCAAAAGGCGCTGATCGAAGCCGACAAAGAGGGTGGCACCGAAATCACGCCGGCATCCGCGAAAGCCGAGATGGATTTGCGACCGATCTACGATCTCTCGCAACAGCTCAAGCTCATGAACCGCGGCGGTGGCGAATCCGAAGTCGACAAGTGGTTCAACGGCATCATCGGTTTCATGAAGGACAAAGGCTCGCTGCAAAGCGCACCCGATCCGAAAGACTTCATCACCGACAAGTACATGAAGATGGTACAGGACGATCCGAAGCTGAGAGCTTTCGCGAACAGCAGCTCGGATTAACATGTCATGGTGAGCGGAGCAATGCGAAGCATTGCGGAGTCGAACCAGAGAGTGGCGGTGGCAAGGTCGCGGCTGTCCTTCGACTCCGCGCCCTCGCTCTGCGAGAGCGCTCCGCTCAGGATGACAACGAAAAACCGTTCCTTACAGGGCGGATGAGCAACATCGTCTTTAGCGACGTCGGGCGCGTCTTCGATCAAGGAGACACGCCCGTCGTCGCGATCGAGTCGATTTCGCTGGAGATCCGCGACCGCGAGTTCGTCGCGGTTGTCGGACCATCGGGCTGCGGAAAAACGACGCTGCTGCGCATGGCAGCGGGCCTCGACTTTCCGACGCGCGGAGCCGTTCGCGTCGGCGGCGCGGAAGTGCGCGGGCCCGGGCCCGATCGCACGCTCGTCTTTCAGCAGTTCGCGCTTTTTCCGTGGAAGACGGTGCGCGAAAACATCGAGTTCGGTCTGCGCTGCGCGGGAAAGAACCGCGAAGAACGCGATGCCGCGGTTCGGCGGTATGTCGAGCTCATGGGCCTGGAAGGCCGCGAAAGCGCGTATCCGCACCAGCTCTCGGGCGGCATGCAGCAGCGCGTCGCAATCGCGCGCAGCTACGTCTTAGATCCCGACGTCTTATTAATGGACGAGCCGTTCGGTGCTCTCGATGCGCAAACGCGCGTCGTCATGCAGGAAGAGCTGATCAAGCTCGCACGCGTCAGCCCGCGCACCGTCATGTTCATCACCCACAGCGTCGAAGAGGCGGTCTACCTCGCCGACCGCGTCGTCGTAATGACGAAACGTCCGGGAAGGATTCGCGAGATCATCGACGTCGCCGAGGTGCGCTCGCGCGAACGCTGGAGCGAACGGCACGTCGAGGAAACGATGGACCTGGAATCGTTCGTGCACTTGCGCACGGCGATTTGGCGACTTCTGCGTGAGGACGGTTTAGCGGCCGCCGCCGACTTCCACTAGCGAGCCCGTCACGTATGAGGCTGCGGGCGAGAGCAGCCATAGAATCGTTTCTGCGACTTCATCCGGCGTGCCGACGCGCTGCAGCGGAATGGTCGGCGCGACTTTCTGAAGCCTCCCCGGAATCGCGGAATGGATTTCGGTGTCGATGAAGCCGGGCAGCACCGCGTTCACGCGAATTCCCTCGGCCGCCACTTCGCGCGCAAGCCCGACGGTGAGCGAATCGATGGCGCCTTTGGATGCGGCATAGTGAACGTACGTTCCGGCGCCGCCGTACTTGGCTGCGAGCGACGACAAATTCACGATCGCGCCGCCCGTGCCGCCGCGCTTCGTCGACATCCTGCGCACGGCTTCGCGAGCGCACAGAAACGCGCCGATGACGTTCACGTCCATCACCCGCTCGAGGTCGGCCAGCTTCAAATCTTCGAAGCGCGTGACGTCGCCGAGAATCCCGGCGTTGTTGACGAGCGCGCGCAACGGCCCGTGTTTCGACGTTGCCGTGTCGAAGAGCCGCTTGACGTCCTGCTCCTTCGAAACGTCGCCACCCACCGCGATGGCCTTTCCGCCGCTGCGCGAGACATCGCTCGCCACCGCCTCCGCCGCGCCGCGATCGTTGACGTAGTTGATCGTGATCGCGAACCCGCGACGAGCAGCAAGGCGGGCGACCGCCGCGCCAATGCCGCGGCTTCCGCCCGTGATAATGAGCGACTCCATGGCAGCGCCTTTCGACGCCGTGGTATGCTCGCCTAGTGGCCTGTAACGCCGGGTTGTATAGTGCCGCTGCCCATCTCTGAGATGAAATGCAAGGAACGATGAGCGACAAAAGCGTCACTTTGCGAGCGAAGAGTGACGCAGCAGGTCGCTCGGAGATGGGCAGCCCTTCGGGTTGCGGCGGCACGGGCGCGTTAGCGTCGTTACTCGTCGGTCACAGAGCGCCCCGGCTATGCTCCCTCCTCGTGCCTTGCTTCCGCACCCGTGGCGCTCGCAACGGCGCTACACAACCCAGCGTTACAGGCCACTAATGCGCTACTGGCTTTTTAAGAGCGAGCCGAGCTCGTATTCGTGGCAAAAGCTGCAGAAGGATGGCCGCACGGCCTGGAGCGGCGTGCGAAACTTCCAAGCACGAAACAACATGATGGAGATGAAAGTCGGCGACTTAGGCTTCTTCTATCACAGCTCGATCGCTATTC
This sequence comes from Vulcanimicrobiaceae bacterium, assembly GCA_050733775.1. Lineage (GTDB taxonomy): Bacteria > Vulcanimicrobiota > Vulcanimicrobiia > Vulcanimicrobiales > Vulcanimicrobiaceae > JAFAMS01. The sequence goes on along the minus strand of JBOHTT010000365.1, from coordinate 8,612 downwards.
CGGAAATCGCCGGTATCGTCAAAGTCGTGCGCGAGGCCTATCCCGATTCGACTGCGTGGGAAAAGGGCGGAGAATACTACGATCCGCGTTCGACGCAGAAAAAACCGATGTGGTTTATGGTCGATGTCGCACCGGAGGGCGATCTCCCGCAGCCGATCACGCTCCCGGCAATGCGCGCCGAACCGGTTCTCGAATACATGGCGCTCCTAAAACGAGGGCAGCGTCTTTCGGTGCAGCCGGTGACGCCGCAAGAGTGGAAAGCGATCCTCGCGCTAGGCCGGCGTCCGCCGCGCGCTTAGGCTTTCCGCACTTCTCTGCGCAGCGTCGGCGAGAAAATGCTGCTGCGCATCGAACGGCGACTCGCCCAGACCGGGACGGCTATACGCGTAGCTGCCGTCCACCCGCAGCACGCGCGACTTCTCGTTGTCGGCTGCCAGCATCGCAAAGATATCGTCGATAAGCGTCGCTTTGATCGCCGCATCGAGAACCGGCACGACCGTTTCGACGCGCCGGTCGAGATTGCGGCCCATGAGGTCCGCGCTGCCGATGTAGACTTCCGGATCGCCGCCGTTTTCGAAAATGTACAGGCGCGAATGCTCCAAGAAACGTCCGACGATGCTCTTGACGGAGATCGTCTCGCTCACGCCGGCGACGCCCGGTCGAAGCTTGCACATGCCGCGGACGATGAGATCGATCGGTACGCCGGCTTGCGACGCGCGATAGAGCTCCGCCACGATGCGCTCGTCGGTTACCGCGTTGAGTTTTGCGCGAATGCGTGCCGGACGGCCCGCGAGCGCATTCTGCCGCTCCCGTTCGATCAGCGCGGTCATCTCGCCGCGCAGCGCGACCGGCGCGACCAACAGCTCTTCATACGTGTCGACTTTCGAGAATCCGGTGAGCGCGTTGAAAAGCTCCGTCGCATCGCCACCGAGCTCAGGACGGCACGTAAAGAGCGAGATGTCGGTGTAGAGCCGGCCCGTGCGTTCGTTATAGTTGCCGGTGCCGAAGTGCATGTATCGTTTGAAGCCATCGGGCTCGTCGCGCACCACGAGCGTGACTTTACCGTGCGTCTTCAGGCCTGCGACGCCGTACACGACGTGCGCGCCGACGCGCTCGAGATGTCGCGCCCAATTGATGTTGTTTTCTTCATCAAAGCGCGCTTTGAGCTCGATCAGCACCGCGACTTGTTTGCCGCTCTCGGCTGCCTCGACGAGTGCGTGAACGATCGGCGACCCGCTCCCGGAGGTGCGATATAGCGTCATCTTGAGCGCGAGAACGTTCGGATCTTTGGCCGCTTCACGCACGAAACGCACGACGGGCTCGAAATCGTCGTACGGATGATGCAGCAAGATGTCGCCTTCGCGAATAGCGGCAAAGATGTCGAGATTTTCGACCAACCGCCGCGGGATGACCGAACGGAACGGTTGGTAGCGGAGGTCGGGGACGTCGATGCTCGCGAGCGACATCACATCCGAAAGCGCCATCAACCCGTCGATGCGGTAGAGATCTTGCTCGCCGAGCTCCAGCGCCTCGAGAAGGCGCTCGACGACGTGCGGCGGCGTATCGCGCGAGACTTCCAGGCGCACCGGCTCGCCGAAACGCCGGCGGCGAAGCTCGGATTCGATTGCGGCGAGCAAGTCGTCCGCTTCATCTTCTTGGATGTCGAGGTCGGCGTCGCGCGTAACCCGGAAGAGGTACGAGTCCCGGACGATCATGCCCGGGAAAAGATCGTCCAGATTGTACGCGATCAGGTCTTCCAGCGTGACGAACCAATGGTGGCCTTCGGCAACGCCGGAAATAGGAATGAAACGCGGAAGGCTCGGCGGAACTTTCACGCGAGCGAAGTGAAACAGCTCTCCTTCGTCGGTGTGCTCGATCATCTCCACGGCGAGCGACAGCGACAAATTCGAGATGTACGGGAACGGATGGCCGGAATCGACTGCCAGCGGCGTGAGCACCGGAAAGACGCGCTCTTCGAAGACGACGCGCAATGCCGCTCGCTGGTCGGCATTCAAATCGGCGATTTTGAAAATGCGGATTCCATGCTCGGCCATCTGCGGCAGCAGCACGTTCGCAAGAAACGACATCTGACGATCGAGCGACGGACGCAACCGCTGGGAGATCGCGGCGAGCGTTTCACCCGGCGTCAACCCATCGTCCGAACGTCGCACGATTTCTGCTTCAACCTGCTGCTTGAGCGCGGCAACGCGAATCATAAAGAATTCGTCCAGGTTGGTGGTAAAGATCGCGATAAACTTCAGCCGCTCGAGCAGCGGATTACGTTCGTCCAGTGCCTCTTCGAGGACGCGGTCGTTGAACTCCAACCACGAAAGCTCGCGGTTGATGTACAGCGAAGGGTGATCGAGCGGCGGCGGAGCCGGCGCGACAGCGATGGGCTGCGTTGCCATAGAAGAAATCGTTTCCACGAATGACGGACCTCTTACTTCACCTTCGCACGCACGTGGCACTTTCGGCGAGCGCCCTCGCGGCTGCCGTGGCAATCGGGGTTCCCCTTGGGACGCTCACGGCTCGAGCAAACCTGGTGCGCCCTGCGGTGCTGGCGCTGGTGAATACGGCGCGCGTGATCCCGAGCTTAACCATCTTAATGCTGATGTTGCCGCTCATCGGCCTTGGCACGACGCCGGCCTTCGTCGCGCTGACGATCCTCGCAATTCCGCCGATCGTCGTCAACACCGATCTCGGACTGCGCAGCGTGTCACCGGCGTTAGTCGACGCAGCGAAAGGATTGGGCATGACGGCCGGACAGCTCGCGCGACGCATCGAATGGCCGCTTGCCTTTCCGGTTGCGTTCGCCGGCATTCGCACCGCAAGCATTGAGGTGATCGCGAGTGCAACGCTTGCCGCGTTCATCGGCGGCGGCGGCCTAGGTGAATACATCACGAGCGGTCTTGCAACCGACGATACGCGCGCGCTCGTCACCGGCTCCGTGACCGTTGCCCTCCTGGCGCTCGTCGTCGACGCCGCGCTCGGCGCGTTGCAGCGGCGCATGAGCGTCGCAACGTGATGCCGCTTTCGCGCGCCAGCGCGCTTCGCGCTTTTGCTGCCGCCGGCGTCGCATCGCTCGCGGGATGTCGCGGCGGCGGCGACACCGTTCGCGTTGCATCGAAGAATTTCTCCGAATCGCTGTTTCTCGGCGAGCTTTACGCGCAGATCCTCGAAAAGCACGGCCTAAAGGTAACGCGCAAGCTCGATTTAGGCTCGACGCAGATCGCGATGAACGCGATGCATCGCGGCGAGATCGACCTCTATCCCGAATACACGGGAACGGCGCTGCTGGTCGTGCTGAAAGACAAGGTAATGTACGATGCGCGCGCCGTCTATGCGAGGGTGAAGCAGCAGTTCGAGCAGCGCTTTCACATGACGTGGCTCGATCCGTCGCCGTTCAACGACACCCAAGCACTCGCGTCAACACAGGCGACTGCCGAGCGCCTCCACGCGCGCACGCTCTCGCAGCTCGGCCGAGCCGCCTCCCAGCTCACCTTGGCGGTGACGCCCGAGTTTCAGAATCGCCCCGACGGCTTGCGGCGATTGCAGGAAGCGTATGGCGATTTTAGCTTCAAGCACATCGTACAGGTCGACATCGGCCTTCGCTATCAGGCGCTGCTCGATAAGCGCGCCGATATTACGGTTGCGTTTTCGACGGACGGCGAGATCGAAGAGTACAAACTGGTGGTATTTGACGACGACAAACGCGCGTTTCCGCCGTATCAAGCCGCGCCCGTCGTGCGCGATGCGGCACTTTCACGCTGGCCGGCGATCGCGCCGGCACTCAACAAGGTCGCGCCGCTGCTCGACGATGCAACGATGCGCGCCATCAATCTGGCGATCGTGGGGCCGCAAAAGCGTGAAGCGGCCGACGTCGCCCGCGATTTCATCGCACAGCACGGACTCGGTACGTGAGCGGGGCCGCCGTCTCGCTGCGGCGACTGTCCGTACGCTACGGCGGCGCAGAGCCGGTCGCCGTCGAGGACGTCGATCTCGAAATCGCGCCCGGCGAGCTGCTCGTGCTGCTCGGGGGCTCGGGGGCCGGAAAGAGCACGCTGCTGCGCTCGATCAACCGGCTCGTGGTGCCGACGTCGGGAGAGGTTCTGATCGATGGCCAGGACGTTGCGACGCTGCCGCCCGCGGAATTGCGGCGCGGCATCGGCTACGTCATCCAGGCGATCGGGCTCTTTCCACACCTCACGGTTGCGCAGAACATCGCGATCGTGCCGGAGCTGCTGAACTGGCCTCGGGAGCGCATCGCATCGCGCATCGAGCAGCTGCTCGCGATGGTACGCCTCGATCCAGCATATGGCGATCGCTTACCGCGGCAACTTTCCGGCGGCGAGCAGCAGCGCGTGGGCGTGGCGCGCGCGCTCGCAGCCGAACCGCGCGTGTTGCTCATGGACGAACCGTTCGGCGCGGTCGATGCGATCGTGCGCGCGGAGCTGCAAGATGAGTTGCTTCGTATCCATCAAGAGCTGCAAACCACAATCGTCTTCGTGACGCACGATGTCGACGAAGCCTTGCGCATTGCCGATCGCATCGCGGTCATTCATCGCGGACGTCTCGAACAGGTCGATGCGCCGCTTCATCTTCTCGCGCACCCGCGCACCGACTACGTCGCTGCGCTCGTGCATGCGTCCGATGTGCTGCGCCGTCTCGGCCTCATGCAGGCGCGCGAAGCCGCAACCAAAGAGGCAAGCGGGGGTGTCGAAGAGGGCGCACCACGCATCGCAGCCGACGCGACGCTGCGAGACGCTCTGGGGCGGCTCCTGATCGAAGGCGGGCCGCTCGCGGTGACGGATAACGGCCGGACCCTCGGGGTCCTGACGTTCGATGCAATCGCAGGAGCGTTGCGCGCGTGAGGTGGCTGCTCGCGCATCCTTCGGTTATGGCCGGCTTGCTCGCTCAGCACCTCGCAATCGTCGGAACCGCCTTGCTCGCGGCCCTCGTGGTTGCGCTTCCCCTCGGATATTTGGCGGCCCGCCGCCCGGCGGCAGCCGGCCCGATCTTTGGAGTCTTTGGCGTCATCTACACGATCCCGAGCCTCGCTCTCCTCGCGCTACTGGTTCCGGTCCTCGGCCTCGGCTTCTGGACGGCAGTCGTCGCGCTGGCGGCGTACGCGCAGATGATCCTCGTCCGTAACACGGTCGAAGGATTTAGGGGCGTCCAGCCCGCGCAGCTCGAGGCGGCAGCGGGACTTGGGATGACTTATGGTCAACAATTCTGGCGCGTCGAATTGCCGCTCGCCCTCCCCGTTATCGTTGGGGGCGTGCGGATCGCGACGGTTGCGCTCATCGCGATCGCGAGCATTGCGGCTTGGATCAATGCCGGAGGGCTCGGGGTGCTGTTCTTTGACGGTATCCATACGAACGATGTGCAGAAAATCGTCGCGGGCAGCATCGCGTCAGCCGCGTTAGCTGTCGTCGCAGATGCGTTTTTGCGTGGAATCGAACGCGTGGTGCGCACCTAAAAACTCGGATTCTTCGGAGACCCACAACGGATACGATGCTCTTCCGCTTGCGACCCTATCAACGGGATGCGCAAGAGGCTATCCTTCGCGAGCGCGATAACGGCATACGCTCGCAAATGGTCGTCATGGCCACCGGACTCGGGAAATGTGTTGATCCCGAGACGTACGTTTGGTCTGACGGCTTGCGAAAATTCGGCGACCTATGGGGCGCTGAGTATATTGCGGGACCGCACAGCCTCGACAAAATCAACGCGTGGTACGACGACGGCGTCAACCCCGGTAAGAAAGTTACGACGCACGCGGGCATCACGATAGACGGGACGCTCGCCCATCGCGTCTGGATCCGACGGCAGGACGGCTTTGAAGGCTGGTGCCGCTTGGAAGATGTTCGCGTCGGGGATTACGTCGGCTTGGCGCGTGGTCGCGCGCATTTTGGGATGGAAGAGCTTCCGCCGAAGCAGGCATTTGCTTTAGGCCGCGTTTTCCGCGACCGGCATGATTGCGGCGGTCCCTCGACTACGCCGCATTCGCTTCGCTCAGCGGCTACGCTCGGGATGACAACGAGTGGCGACGATCTCTCGGCATGTCATGGTGAGCGGAGGCGCACGGAATGCGCCGGAGTCGAACCACCGAGTGGCGGCAACAGGGCAGCGACGGCCGTCCTCGAGCGAACGACGCCGCCGTTATTCGAGCTCCAGCCGTACGGCCTGCCGCTTGAGATTTTACGCGGAACCCGTGAAACGGTCCGTCAGTTCGTTCTCGGCTTGTTGGACGGCGACGGTTTGTCGTTCGCAACGACGGACGAGCGAATCGCCCGGGAAGCTCAGCTTCTTGTCCTCGGGCTTGGCATCGCGTCGCAACTGACGCGAACCGCTCCGGATGCTTGGACCGTAACGATCGTCGACGCATCGCCTAGCGACGATCGGTTCTGGACGCCGGTGACGTCGATCGAGGACTCCGCCATTCGCCGCATCGACTGCGAGGTTGAGGGTTCCCACGCCTTCGTCGGTAACGGCATCGTCAATCACAACACCGTGGTAATTGCCACGTTGCCCGAGCTGCTCGGTTTGCGCGACAACGACGTCACGCTCGTCATCGCGCATCGCGACGAGCTGATCGAGCAGACCGTCGAAAAGATGAAGTTCCTCAACCCGACGCGCAAAGTCGGGATCGAGAAAGCCGCAAAGCGCGCGACGGAAGATTGCCAAATCGTCGTCGCGACGGTGCAGAGCCTGACGGAAAAGCGCCTGCAAGAGTTCATGGCGCGCTTCGGCAGCCGCATCGGCCTGTTCGTCATCGACGAAGCGCACCACGCCGCCGCGCCGACCTACCGCGCCATCGTGACCGCCATTCGCTGGCGCCGAGATGACGCGATGATCATGGGTTTCACCGCGACGCCGCGGCGCGCCGACAAAGTCGGTCTCGGCGACATCTTCCAGAATATCGTGTACTCGATGGATACGGCGGAGGCCGTCGAGCAAGGGTATCTCGTTCCGGTACACGCCTACACCGTCCACACGCAGACGAGCCTCGATACGGTCAACAGCCGCGCCGGCGATTTCGTGGTCGGCGAGCTGGCCGAAGCGGTCGACAACGAAGAGCGCAATCGTCAGATCATCGACGCGTATCAGGAAATCGTGCCGGGGCGCAAAGCGCTGGTGTTTGCTGCGTCGGTGGCGCACGCGCGCAATCTGCGCGACTCGTTCGTCAAGCGCGGTGTCAAGGCACTCTTCGCGAGCGGCGACACGCCGGCGGAGGAACGCGCGAAGGTCGTCTCCGACTTCCGCAAAGGCAAAGCGCAAGTGCTCGTCAACTGCGGCCTCTATCTCGAGGGCTTCGACGTGCCGTCGATCGAGACGATCATCAACGCCCGGCCGACGAAGAGCCAGACGCTCTACACGCAAATCACCGGCCGCGGCCTGCGCCCCGTCGACGAGATTGCAAATGTCCTGTCCGACGCGCCCGACGCCGAGCTGCGGCGTACGCTGGTTCGTCAGAGTCACAAGCAATACGCGGTCGTGCTCGACATCGTCGACATCGCGCGCCGCCACGAGCTGATCACCGCCCCGACGCTCTGGGGGCTCCCCGCGCAGATCGAGATCGAAGGGCGCGATATCGCCGACGTCTCGAAGCTCTACGACCGGCTCGTCGAGCTCGATCCGAAGATTGCGGCCCGCGTCCGGACGGCCAGCGCGATCGAAAAGATGGTCATCGAGCTGGAGCAGGGCGCAACCGCGCGTGCCAACGTCGCCACCTGGCAGCCTGCAGCCGAAAACCACTGGCGCATCGTGCTGCCGCCCAAGCGCGTCGCCCGCGACCGCAGCGGTAAGCTAATCCTCAATTTCGATCAGGAATTCGGCAAGCTCGTCACCGAGGCCAAGCGCGTCAATCCCAACGGCGACGCAGAAGGCTTCGCGCTGCGCGTCCTCAACGTCGACAAGCGTTCGATTCGCGAAGAAGGCGCAACGGTCGACGTAAAACCGCGCGGCGACGCGTACGTCGCGACGATTTCGATCGGTGAAGATCAGTCGCGCGATTTAGCGACCGGGCAGACGCTCGTGGACGCAATCGGCAAAGCCGACGCGAAAATTCACAGTGGCGAGATTTTCGAATCCGTCGGACGGCGTTCCAAGCGCCGCCGCGACGTCGGTCGCGGCCGGCGGCGCCGGACGACGCCTATTCGACGACGAGCAAGCTGAGCGCGTAGTCGAACGAAGCATCCGGCCACGTCCGGGCGAGTTTGAAGCCGCTGCGCTCCGCCAATAATTCGATGTCGTCGACGCTATATTTATAGGACGACTCGGTGTGAATCGATTCGAATTCCGTGAACTCGACCTCGAGATCGAGCTCGCGAATGCGCGCGCGATGCGCGCTCGTCGCCACTAAAAACATGTCGACGGCGCCGCGAACCGCGTCGTAATGCGCCTCGTGCTCGAAGGCGCGCACGTCGAAGTCGCCACCCAGCTCGCGATTGATGCGCGCTAACACGTTGCGGTTGAACGCCGCCGTCACCCCGGCGGGATCGTCGTACGCCAGCTGCAGGCGCTCGATACTCTTCTTCAAATCGGTGCCGAGCAAGAGCGCGTCTCAGCTCTTCAAATTTTCCCTCAAGGCAGACAACAGCGCATTCGCT
>JBOHTT010000364.1:0-9201 GCA_050733775.1 Vulcanimicrobiaceae bacterium | reverse complement strand
CGCTGCGAGCGGCCGCGCGCGGACGATGAACGAGACCGACGGGCTCATCAAGCTCGTCGCCGACGCGAAAACCGATTTGTTGCTCGGCATGCACATCGTCGCGCCGCAAGCCGAATCGCTGATCGGCGAGGGCATCATCGCGCTCGAGATGGGCGCGACGACCGAAGACATCGGTCTCTCGATTCATCCGCATCCCACGCTCACGGAAAGCATCATGGATGCGGCGGAAGCGATTCACGGCAAAGCGATCCATATTCTCAATCCGAAGCCGGCGAAACAGCCGGTCGGCGTGTAGTGCCGACGACGCGCCTGCTCGACCTCGGACGGCGTTCGTACGCCGACACGTGGGCGTTGCAGCGCGCGTTGCACGGCGACGTCGCCGCAGGCCGCGAGCCCGATACGTGGATCGTCGTCGAGCACGATCCGGTTATCACGATCGGGCGACAAGGAAAACGCGACAGTCTGCTCGTGCCTTCTGAGATGCTCGCGGCGAAAGGCGTCGCGCTGCACGAAGTCGAGCGCGGCGGAGACGTCACCTATCACGGCCCGGGTCAGGTCGTCGTGTATCCGGTCATGCGGCTTCCTCGATTTCGCGAGGTCGTCCCGCTCGTGCGCGCGCTCGAAGAGGCCGCCCTCGGCGTGTGCGCTCGCTACGGCATCGACGGCGAGCGCTGGAAAGAACATGCCGGCGTGTGGGTGGATAGCAATTCTATCTGCGCGATCGGCCTTGCCGTCAAGAACATGACGTCGATGCACGGCATCGCGCTCAACGCGTCGATCGATCTCGATTACGATCGCCTCATCAATCCGTGCGGACTGCGCGATCGCGGCATCACCTCGCTCTCGCGCGAAACGGGCCGTCTCGTTTCCTACGACGAAGCCAAAGAAGTTTTACTCGAAGAGATTGAACGGGTTTTTTCGCTGTCCCTCGACTACGGGCTTCTTCGAAGCCCTACGCTCGGGATGACATAAGAGTGGAAACGCTGCGTAAGCCTCCGTGGCTGAAAGTTCGCTTGCCGGCGGGCGAGAATTACGAGCTGCTGCTGCAAGAGGTGCGCAACCTCAAGCTGCACACGGTATGCCAGGAAGCGCGTTGCCCGAACATCGGTGAATGTTGGGGTGCGGGCACCGCGACGATCATGATTCTCGGCGACGTGTGCACGCGCGGTTGCCATTTCTGCGCCGTAAAAACCGGCAATCCCCGCGGCGAAGTCGACTGGCTCGAGCCCAAGCGCGTGGCCGAAGCGGTCGCAAAGATGGCTTGGAAATATCTCGTTCTCACCGCAGTCGACCGCGACGATCTCGCGGACGGCGGCGCGTCGATTTTCGCAAACACCGTGCGGATGATTCACAAGCTCTCGCCGGACGCCAAGGTCGAGTGTTTGACCGGTGACTTCGCCGGCGATCTCGCCGCGCTCGATGTCGTGCTCGACGCGCGTCCGGAAGTACTCGCGCACAATCTCGAGACGGTTCGCCGCTTGCAGCGCCAGGTTCGCGACCGGCGGGCGGGCTACGACCAGTCGCTATCCGTCCTGCGGCACGCCAAAGAAAGCGGAAAAGTACGATATACCAAGACGTCCTTGATGCTCGGACTCGGTGAGACCGAAAATGAGATCGCCGAAGCGATGGACGATGCACGAGCCGCCGGCGTCGACATTTTCACGATGGGTCAGTATCTGCAGCCGACGAAACGCCACTTGATCGTCGAAGAATTTCTGACACCGGAGCGCTTTGACGCGCTTCGAAAACTTGGCGAGAGCAAAGGATTCCGCCAAGTCGTTTCGAGCCCGCTCTCGCGCAGCTCGTATCATGCGGAGCAGGCCTTCAGCTGACACAACCGCAGCTCGGGCTTCCTACGCGCCAGCGCCGAATGGCGCTGGCAACGTTTCAGACGGCAACCGTCATGGCCGTCCTGGATTCCTCGATCGCCAACGTCGCATTACCGACGATTGCACGCGAGCTCGGCGCGACGCCGACGGAATCGATTTGGGTCGTCAATGCATTTCAGATCGCGGTGATGGCGACGATCTTCTCGTTCGCGTCGCTGGGGGAGCTGATCGGCTACGCAGTCGTCTATCGCAGCGGACTCGCGCTCTTTACGCTGGGGTCTTTGCTCTGCGCGCTTTCGCATTCGATGCCGGAGCTCGTCGGGGCGCGCGTCTTGCAAGGCGTCGGCGCGGGCGTGATCAGCGGAATTCAGCCCGGCATGATGCGTCGCATTTATCCGCCCAACATGGTCGGACGCGGCACGGGGTGGATGGCGCTGACGGTCGCGACGGCGGCAGCGGCAGGACCGACGCTCGGCGGCGCGATTCTCGCGGTAACGAGCTGGCCGTGGCTCTTTGCGATCAACGTCCCGATCGGCATCGTCGATCTCGTCGTTTCTGCAAAAACGGTGCCGCGATTCCCGACGACGGGAACGTTCGGTGACTTCGATTTTCTCGGCGCGCTTTGGATTGGGCTTTCGCTGAGCTTCTTCACGCTCGGGGTTGAAGCAATCGCGCATGGCGGCACGGACATCATCGTGGCAGGATGCTTCGGGGTTTGTCTTGCCGCGCTGGTCCTTTTCGTGCACCGCGAACGACGCGCAGAACGGCCGCTCGTTTCGCTGCCGCTCTTCAAGCGTCCCGCGTTCAGCCTCTCGTCAGCGACGGCCGCGTGTTCCTATACCGCGCAAGGACTTGCGATCGTTTCGCTGCCCTTCTTCTTTCAAGCTGTCTTGGGGCGTACGCCGTTCGAAGCCGGATTACTGTTGACGCCGTGGCCGATTGCAGTCGGCTGCGTCGCACCGTTTGCAGGACGTCTGGCGGATCGGTATCCGGTATGGATTCTCTCGACCTCGGGTTTGGGCATCATGGCGATCGGCCTCTTTGCGCTCGCACTGCTGCCGTCGCATCCCTCATCGATCGATATTATTTGGCGCGAAGTCATCGCCGGTATCGGATTTGGCTTTTTCCAATCGCCGAACAACCGCGAATTGCTCACGAGCGTTCCGCCGGAGCGCACGGGAACTGCCGGCGGCATGCTCGCCACCGCGCGGCTGTTCGGTCAGTCGCTCGGAGCGGCGCTCGTCGCGGTCGTATTCGGCACACTGGGCGCACGAAATGTGTTCGTGTCGGGCGCTCCGCACGACGCGATCGCGCGCGCAGGTCCGGCTGCCTTATGGGTCGCCGCCATCATCGCCGCAGCGGGCGCGCTAGTCAGTCTTCAACGCAAGGGCCGCGAGGCCGCCCGCGGAAACCCCGCCGCGCTTGGCGCAGTCATAGGCCATGATGCCTGAAATCGGCCCGAAAACCAATATCCGCGATCTCGTTCAAACCCTTCCGATCGCTGAGGAAGTGCTCACGAAATTCGGCCTGCACTGCGCGGGCTGCGGCGTGAACAAATACGAAACGATCGAAGCCGGCGCCAACGCGCACGGTCTTCGCGTCGAGCCGATAATCTCCGCGCTCGACGAAGCGAGCCGAACCGGCCGCGTACCGACGATCGCCGACACCGACCGCACGCCGCAGCGCCGAGCGCCCGGTGCCTTCACGCGCCGCTCGAAGATCAAGCACGTCGTACCCGTTATGTCCGGCAAAGGCGGCGTCGGCAAGTCCATGGTCACGTCGCTTCTCGCTGTCGGCCTGCGCGCGGAAAATTTGCGCGTCGGAATTCTCGACGCCGACATTACCGGACCATCGATTCCGCGGCTCTTCAATTTGCACGGACCGTTGCATGCGATCGAGGATCCGAACGGAACGCCTGGTCCGCAAGGTCAGCCCGCCACGGCGATGGTGCCGATGGTGTCGCGCACCGCGATCGAAATCGTCTCTTCAAATCTGCTGACGGATCAGGAAGACATGGCGATGATTTGGCGCGGCCCGATCCTTTCGGGCGTGATCCGCCAATTCTACGAGCAGGTTTTGTGGAGCGATCTCGACGTGCTGCTCATCGACTTGCCGCCGGGAACCTCCGACGCACCTCTGACGGTCCTGCAATCGCTGACCGTTGACGGCGTGATACTCGTGACGATGCCGCAGGCGCTTGCCACGATGATCGTGCGCAAGGCGGCGAACCTCGTGCACCAGCTCAAGAAACCGATTCTCGGCGTCGTCGAAAACATGTCGTATTTCGAAGCCCCGGATACCGGAAAGCGTTACGACATATTCGGTCCTTCTTATGCCGACAAGGTTGCCGAGCTTGCGAATGCGCCGTTGCTCGCGCGCATCCCGATCAAACCGCGGTTGATGGAGCTTGCCGATGCGGGACGCGTCGAGGAAATCGAGGACCCGATCTGCGTCGAGCTCGCGCGAAGCCTGGTCCAAGCGCTGGTGTCGAAGCCGCGGCCTCAGCAAGAAATCTCGTTGATCTAGCGTCCAGCAGCGCTCTCCGACGGGTAAAGTCGTGTCGATGCGACGGTTCTTGATTGGTGCGTGCGCCGGATTCACCGCCGCGTATGCCGCGGTACGCTTCCGCGAAGCCTGGAACGATCTGCGGAGCCCCGCCGGCCCGCTCGAGAAAAACCCGCGTCAGTACGGTGCAACGAAACGCGCGCTTATGGTCACCGGCTTTGCTCGTGCCGTTGCCGGCCACGCCGTTGCCGGTTTTGCGTTATCTCAGCGGCTGCCGCGCAGCGCGCGCGAAACCAGCAGTCCGCTCAAGGTTGCCGCATGGAACGCGCTGGGAACGTTCGCCGAAGCCGTCCTGGAAACGCCGATCGATTACGTCGAGCGCTTCGTCGTCGAGCGCCGTTATGGGCTTTCCGATCAGAAGGCTCAGGATTGGCTGCGCGATCGCGCTAAAATGACGCTCGTTTCGATCGTTTTTGGCGCGCCGATCGTCGCCGGACTTACCGCGATCGCACGGCGCTTTCCGCGCACGTGGCCCGTCATTGCATCGCTTGCGACGCCGCCGCTGCTCGTTTTTCTCTCGCTCATCGCGCCGGTATACGTCGCGCCGTTTTTCAACAAGTTCGAGCCGCTGCGTGGAACGCTCGAGGATCGATTGCGACGCCTCGCGCAGCGCTACGGAGTTGGCGACGCGGACATTTTCCGATTCGATATGAGCCGGCAAACCAAAAAAGCAAACGCGTACGTCGCCGGCGTGCTCGGAACGCACCGAATCGCAATCGCGGATACGCTGCTCGACGGCTTCAGCGAGGACGAGATCGAATTCGTCATCGCGCACGAGCTGGGCCATTACGTCGCACGCGATACTTGGACCGGCGTCGCCGCCGGCTCGATCGCCGTGACGGCGTTGCTGCACGCGGCAAACGCGCTGGCTCGTCGCGATGAAGAGAAAATTGCAACGCTGGCCGGCCTGCATCGACTCAGCTTTTGGCTGCAGATCCTCGGCGCGGCTGTCGGGCCGCTGGTTGCAGCCGGCTCGCGTTGGATCGAGCGGCGCGCCGACCGTTTTGCCCTGGCGGCCACCTCTCGGCCCGACTGGGGAATCGCAGCGTTCGAACGGCTGCGCGAGAAAAATCTCGCGGAGGACGAGCAGCCTCGTTGGGCGGAGCTATTGATTTCGACGCATCCGTCGCTGCGATCGCGCATCGAAAGCTTGCGCGCCGCGATGGTCTAGAGCAGAGGCTCGATCTCCGACCACATCTTCGCGACGATCGCGTCCCACGAATGCGCTCTCGCCACATCCGCGCTATCTTCGTTCGCGCGAGCGGTCTCGCACGCGCGCACGAAAGCGTCGCCCTCGGCTACGGTCACGACCTCGCCGTAGTCGGCGACGACGTCCGGAACGGGCGTCGTCACGACGGGCAGACCGGCGGCAAGATACTCGAGCGTTTTCGTCGGCGAGATCGCACGCGTGCTGTCGTTTTGGGCGAACGGCATCAGCGCGACGTCGAGACCGGCCAGAATGGAAGGCAGCGCCGCGTACGCCTGCTTACCGGTAAAATGCACGTTCGCTTTGCGCGGTAAGAGCCCGGGATCGATTTTTGCAATCGGGCCGATCATGAAGATTTGCGGTTTCTGCGGCGAGCTCGCGAGCGCGTCGAGCAATGCATAATCCAGGCGCTCGTCGATGACGCCGGTGTATCCCCAGCGCGGCTGCGGCACCACCGTGACGGCTGCATGCGGTTTCAGTTTCCGTGCCGCGACGAAACGTTCGAACTCCACGCCGCTCGGAACGAGCTTCACCTTATCGCCGAAGTGGCTTCGCTTTTTGAACAACGTTCGTCCGCCGCAGAAAACGATTTTCGACCGCCTGAGTACGTGTTGCTCGAACTCTCGCAGCTGCAGCGGAGCAAATGCAAATGACGCGAGATCGTCCATACAATCGTACACGAGGGCGCCGGGAAATGCGTGCGCCAGCGGAAGCATCAGCGGCTGATACAGCCATACCAGCGGACGTGCGCCCTCGATCAGTGAGTGCGCGGCGTCGATTGCTTGCTCGTCGACATACGGCCCGTTCGCGAGCGGCTTGCGAACGGGACGCACGATCGTGACGCCGCCGTCCTGAAAAACTTCGTCGCGTTCCTCGGCGTCCATGACGAACGGTTCCTCGATGACGATGACCTTCACGCGCTCCGCCAAGCGCGACAAAATGTGCTGCGGTCGCTGCCAAACGCCGTCCCACCGCAGATGGAGGCCGGCGATTATCGCGGGCACAAAGCCAGATCGCGCAAGGTGTGCGAGACCGCAGTTTCTTGCGGTGTCTCACCGGCGCGCGCAAACGTGAAGATGCCGTCTTCGACGATATCGCGCCGTTCCAGCAAGAGCGAGTCCCAGTCCACCATGCCGAACGCCGCCCACGCGCCGACGGCCGTCATCGGAACGCCTTCGGCCTGCAACGACAGCGCGTCGTCGTAGCGTGCCAGCAGCCATGCAGCGCGCGCATCTTCCGGGGCGTGCAGGTGCACCTCGGCAATCGCTTGCGGACGGCCAAGACGCCGGTACGCATCGCGCAAGAGCGGCCGGGGCGAGACTTCGTAGCCCTGGAGCGTGACGGCCCCGGCGTCGACGAGCTCTCCATCGCGCCGACACAGCACGCGCTCGGAGTACGGATACCAGTTCCAGCCGATCGTGTGCGGTTCGACCGCGTATTCCGCGATGTCGCGTAGCATGGACGGCGAAACGCCGGCAGTTTCGGTCAGATAGCGCCAGAGTGCGTGCCCGGGCTTCACGCGACCCATCACGAGCTCGAGCGAGAGAAACGAGCGCTCGCGATAAAATTGCGCGTCGGCTTCGGCCGCCGAATTCGCAGCGGTGAAACCCTGCAGATCTTCGGTGATCGTGAGCTCGGCATCCGGAATGCGCGCGCGAATGCGCCCGAAGGCCAGCTGGATCGCGCGCGCTTCGTTCGTTATCGCCGTGCCGAACGCGCGGTCGTCGCGCAGGTTCGGATACCAGTGGCCGTAGAGGGTCGCAAAGCGTGCCGTCGTGAGCGGCTCGTTGATCGGCGTCCAGCGCCGCACCCACGGAAATTCGCACGCCGCTGCTGCCGCGTACTCGGCAAAGCGCTGCGGGAATTCGGGATCGACGAGACTCGTATACGCAGGGCCGCTGCCGTGATGCAGAAGGGTGACGATCGGCTCGACACCGCGCTCGCGAAGCCGCTCCAGCCGCGGACGCGCCCACGCAAAATCATTGCGCTCCCATAGGACCGGATACCGCGTCGCCTGCACACCGAGACCGGCGATGAGATCGACGTCGTCGAGGCGCGCGTCATGGCCGGTTTCGGCGAGCTGATCGCGCCAATCGTTTTCGCTGATGCGGGCTATCGTTGGTTCAGGTGACGCCCAGAGCTCGATCAATTGGCGACGACGGGCGAGGGACGCGTGCCGAGCCACGCGGCGAGATCGGTCTTCTCGGCGACGTGCATGCCGTCGCGCAGCTCGCGGCGGAACTCGCCGAACGTCCCAAACGACTCTGCGAAGGCGTCGTGCTTATGAATCGACTCGTAGTTGAGCTGGGTCGCTGCAACGAACGTCTCGTCAGGAAAATCGGCGTACATCGCCAGCGCGCTCGCAAGAATGTTCCGCACGACGTCTTCAACAAAGCGAGGATTGTGATGTGCCTTGTTCACGACGAAGAATTCGTCCGGGCGCTTGAGCAAATCGTACGTCTCACTCGACATCGCGTTCTCGACGATTTCCACCAGGTCTTCGGCGCGGATCTCTGAGGAGCGGTCGTGCGGCGCGCCGATTGTAATGGATCCACGCCCTCGCTGGTTGTGCGTTGCGACGGGCAGCGCGTCCAAGGCGCGCGTAGCCTCTTCTTCGGCGAACCCCGCTTCCAGCAGCTCGCGGTGTGAGTGCTCGCGAATCATCAGCTGCGCGCACGGGCACGCCGTCATGCCTTCGGCCTCGACGCCGACGACCCGCCTCGTCGCGGTACGATCCGCATGCCCGATGCCCACGAGCGTGTACGTTTCCTCCGTGCGCTTGCCGCTCACAGGCGTCCACCGCGGCAAACCGAATTCGGCTCGAACGCGAACGTCAGCGCGCAGTGCGTGCTGCGACGTAACGATTTCACGCGCGACCCGCTCGACGATATCTTCGACGGTGGCCGCAGGTTCGCCGCGAGCCAGGACCTCGAGCAACGTTTCTTCGAGCAGCTCGGAAAACCGCGACATGTGCACGCCGGCGCGCGTCGGCTCCAGATCCGCAACCATCGAAAACTCGGCGTTCAGCGGAATCTTCTTCCCTCGATAATTGAGGCGAATGATGCGCTTGATTTTCGCGACGCCGGCGCGGCTGAGCGACAGACGATGCTGCGGCTCTTCATTCTGCCGGTCGGCTTCGAAACGCAACGCGCGTCGCTTACGGACGACGCCGTCGTGCGACGTATTTTCCGCCAGCTCGGAAACCGAGCGCTTCCGCACAGGGTCGAGGAAATCGCCGGCGATCTCCGCCAACGGAATCAGATTGAACGGACGGTGCTCGATGTATGGATGTGGTAATTCGAAGCGTCCGAAATCGCGCACGACGGCATCGTAGTACAGAAAGTCGACGTCGATGACGCGCGCCGCCAGGTGTTCGTGACGCCGCGCGATTGCGACCTCGACGTCGCGGAAGAATGCTTCGAGCGCAAGCGGATCGAGGTCCGTCGAAAGCTTTGCCGCCGCGTTGAGGAATTTTGGGCCCGCGACGTTACCGACCGGAACCGTCTCGTAGAACGACGACACCGCGTCGATTTGCACGCGGGAACGCAGCCGCTGCAGCGCTTGCAAGATATTGCCTTGACGCTCGCCGAGGTTGGAGCC
>JBOHTT010000363.1:0-3617 GCA_050733775.1 Vulcanimicrobiaceae bacterium | reverse complement strand
GGCGTATGCACCGTATCGCGGCAGCTATGCGGAATTTGCGGTCGTGCCGGCGTGGAAAGCCGCGCGCGTCCCGGACGGCATCGCGCAAGATATTGCGTGCGCGGCGATGCTGCAAGTCACGACGGCGCATTACCTCACGCACGCGACCTATCCGCTGAAGTCCGGCGACTCTTGCCTCGTGCACGCGGCAGCGGGCGGCGCGGGTCAGCTAATCGTGCAGTTCGCGAAGCGTCGCGGCGCGACGGTCGTTGGAACCGTCGGAAGTGCAGAAAAGGCCGCGATCGCGAAGGACCGCGGCGCGGACCACGTCATCCTCTATAAGGAAGCGGACGTCGCAGCCGACGTGCGCGAGCTCACCGGCGGGCGCGGCGTCGACGTCGCGTACGACTCCGTCGGCAAGGCGACGTTCGAAGGCAGTCTCAAAACGCTGCGCCGACGCGGACTGCTCGTGCTGTTTGGGGGCGCGTCAGGCGTGGTCGATCACGTCGATCCCCTCGCGCTCGCGGAAGCCGGCTCCGTATTTTTCACGCGGCCGCATCTTGCCGATCATCTCGCAACGCCGGACGAAGTCGCGATGCGAACGCGCGCGGTCTTCGACGCGATCCTCGATGGCTCGCTGCGCATCGCGATCGACAAAGTCTGGCCGCTCGGGGAAGCCCCCGAAGCGCATCGCTACTTGGAAGCCGCAAAAACCAAAGGGAAACTGCTTTTGTCGGTAGGTTAACGTGCGGCGCGTTTCCATGTCATCCCGAGCGTAGCGCCAGGCGCGTAGTCGAGGGACAGCCTTACTCTTGCCCTCGAGGGATAACTGTATCTAAGTAATCCGTTCGGCCGGCTTCGATTAAGCGCGCCTGCACGTCGCGCAGCAACTTTCCAGCTAAAGTAGCGCGGAAGAACCACGACTCGGTTGTGCGTGCGGCCGGAACGTGATCGGCGAGCGCCATTGCAGCTTCTTCATAATACGCGCGGACGTCGAGCGCGCAGCGATGCGGATCTGCGGGAAGGCCGGCTTCCTCCGGCGCCACGCCGTCGCGAACGCGAAGAAAGGAAGACAGCAGCGCCGGTATTCCGTCGGCGCCCGCGGTCAATCCGACGGAGGTGCGTCCGGATGTTGCGCGCTGACGTTCGTACGCGGTGCGTAATCCCAACGCTTCATCGATCTCACGCGGTTTATCGCTGTTCGCAGGCGGCGGCAACGTACACGCGAGCGGCTCGTCGGCGGCGTCGGAAATCGCATCCGGAAAATCTTCGAGCACGGGTCCCGCGGGCCGTTCGAGCAGCGCAAAGGCGCTCGTGAGAACGCGGCGCTGAAACGCCGCATCGTTCGGTTTGCCGAGCGGCCGTCCGAATGGAAATTCGCAATACAGCGCGCGCGGCGGCTTGATTTGCTCGGTATGCCCACGCACCGACGAGAGCTGCACGGTCGCGAGGCCGTTTTCTTCGAGTACGTGTGCGAGCGCACCACCTGTGCGCGTGCACATCGGTCAAACGCCGGTAAGCACGACGACGCTGACGCCGTCGTCACGCAGCATCTTCGCGGCTGCGGGTCCCGTGTCGAGTCGAATAGTCGAGAGCGTGTCGTGCAACGCGCCCATAAACGCAAGATGCCGCGGTCCAACGCCGCCGATTACGCCATCCTTCGCAAGCTCCTCGAGCCGGTCGATCGGAAAGACGACGTTCAAATCGCTGACGAACCCCGTGCGATCGTAGTTGAGGCTCCAGTGCGCCATGCGCAAATTGCGCTGGCCGCGCTCGAGCACGCGAAACGTTTCCTCACCTTGCAGCCAATCGCGCTGCCCGTCGGCGAGCAACGCGGCGGTCGTCACGATCGCGACCTTCGCTTCCTTGAGAGCAGGTGGTTTGGTGAACGCCGTCCCGGCGAACGTTAGCGGCGGCATCTGTGCCGGAGTCTTACGAGTTTGTGCGTCAGCGCTCATACAAGCGTGGTTCAGCGTCCGATCATGGCGTTACCTCGTATCTCGCCTGTAGGACTTCTGCGGCAATAGGCGATAAATCGCCCGAGGGGCGCGAAATCGGAGAATCATCGGCTATGACGCATCGTCGGCTTGCCCTCTCGTTGCTCTGCGGCGTGCTGCTCGCCACATGGCCCACCTCGCGCCCGTCCGCCGCGCAGCAGCACTACACGCTCCGCCTCGCAACGTGGGGTGCAGCGAAAGCTGCGCAAGTGGAGAGTTACGTGCCGCTCTTCACAAAGCTCGTTGAAGACGGCAGCCACGGACGAATTTCGGTGCAAGACTTTCCGTCGGGTTCGCTGGTCGGCGAGCACGCGGTGCCATCGAGCATCGAAAACGATGTGGCCGACGTTGCCCTCACGTTGCTTGGCACCTGGGAATCGATCGTGCCGCTGACCGGAATTGTCGATACCGTGTTTTTCTCGCCGTCGCCCGCAAAGTTTGAATCGATCGTCGGCCCGGCGACGCCACTGTTCAATGCTCTCGACAAAGCAATGCAGGGACGGGGTGTGAAGTTGCTCTGCGCGCTGGACAACGGTGCGCCTGTCGTTACCTCGAACGTTTCCATGACGAAAGCGGATGACTTCAAAGGTAAGACGGTTCGCGTCTACGACAAATCGACTGGTGAGATCGTCAAAACGCTCGGCGGAGGGCCGTCGACGATCACCGTAAGCGACGTCTATCCCGCGTTGCAACGTGGAACCGTGGCGGCAGCGTTCGGCGGCTTGGAAGGCGCCTACGGCTTACGCGAGTACGAGGTGACGAAATATCTGCTCGACTCGAACGGCGTCTTTGGGCTCGATGTCAACGGCTACGTTATGAACATGCACGCGCTCACGTCGCTGCCGGCGGATCTGCAGAAAGTCGTCCTTGACGCCTCCGTTCAGGCATGTAAGGTCACGAACGCTGCGATGATCAAAAGCCATCAAGACGAGCTGGGAAAAATGGCTGAGCACGGCATGAAGGTCACGCTGCTGAAGCCTGGGACGCCGGAGTACCAATCGTTCAAGAGCGCCTTGGCGCCTCTGGCCAAATCGCAGGAATCGCAATTCCCCGCAGCATTGGTCCGCGATGTCCTCAGTAACGAGCGGTAGCGCGCCGTTACTGCAACGCACCGCCGAGGTGCTTTCTGCCCTTAGCCAGGGCGTGTGCTTTCTCGGTGCAGCGACGATCGCGCTGTTGCCGTTTCCCATCCTCTACGAAATCGTTCTCGACAAGCTGCAGCGGCCACCCGATTGGGTGTTCGAGATCTCGGGATACGCAATGATCGCGCTCGCGTTCGCCGCCAGCGGCTATGGGTTGCGCAGCGGTCACCACTTTCGCGTGACGCTTTTGCTCGATGCGTTTCCACGCTTTGCCCCGTTTCTCGATCGCCTTTCCGGATTGCTCCAGTGCGCGTTCGGCATCGCCTTGGCCATCGGCGGCTGGACTCAAGCATATGCATCGTTCGTGCAAGGGCTTCGTTCCGAGACGCTGCTTGGAATTCCGCAGTTTTGGCCGGAACTCGCGCTGCCGCTTGGGGGCATCGTCATTGCGTTGCAAGGTCTTTCAACGCTCATCTATCCTAACGTGCGGCGAGGCTTGAAGGAAGCCTAGTGCCCGCCATATCGGGCGGGCTCGAAGTCACGCTGGTCGTCATCGTGA
>JBOHTT010000362.1:0-1616 GCA_050733775.1 Vulcanimicrobiaceae bacterium | reverse complement strand
GCCCGGACGCATGGAACGCTACGCGCAAGACGACGTCACCGCGATCGTCGACTACGCGCACACGCCCGATGCGCTCGCCAACGTGCTGCGCGCCGCCCGCGAGACGCTCGGCCTCGGCGGAAAATTGATCGCCGTGTTCGGCTGCGGCGGGGATCGCGACAAAGGCAAACGTCCCGAGATGGGCGCGGTCGCGCGCGCACTTGCGGATGAGGTCGTCATCACGAACGACAATCCGCGTTCCGAGCCTCCGATGGCAATCGCGCAAGCGATTGCGTCCGGCGTTCCGGCCGCGCACATCGAGCTGAATCGCCGCTCTGCGATTCGCTACGCCGTCGCTCGCGCGCATCCTGGCGACGTCGTGGTCGTCGCTGGCAAAAGGCACGAAACGTATCAGATCATCGGCAAGACGCGCGGCCACTTCGACGATCGCGACGAAGTGCGTACGGCGCTGCAGCTGCGCGAGACCCCCGCGCAAGTATGAAATTCACGTTCGACGAGATCGTGCGCGCGACCGGCGGTTCGCCCACGCGAGAGCTCGGTAAGGAGGCGATGCGCATCTGCACCGATACGCGCGCGCTCGAACGTGGCGATGTATTCGTGGCGCTGAAGGGCGAGAATTTCGACGGGCACGATTTCGTCGCCGATGCGTTTGCGAACGGCGCGGCGCTCGCAATCGTCTCGCGCGCGAGCGAAATTCCGGAGGGACTGGCAGGCCTCGTCGTCAGCGATACGCTGCTTGCGTATATGGCGCTCGCGGCCGAGGCCCGCTTGCGCGTCCCCGGAACGCTGATCGCGATCACCGGCAGCACCGGCAAAACGACAACCAAGTCGCTCCTCACGCAGCTGCTTTCGCTCGGCGGCAGCAAGCTCGCCGCGACGCCGCAGAACGAGAACAACGAGATCGGCGTCAGCAAGTTGCTGCTGAGCCTGGAAGGCGACGAGCAGCACATCGTCGTTGAGATGGGCGCGCGCCATCCCGGTGACATCGCGCAGCTCGTGAAGGTCGCGCAGCCGCAGATGGGCATTCTCACCAACATCGGTGAGGCGCATCTCGAGATTTTCGGCTCGCGTGAAGCCCTCGCCGACACGAAGTGGGGGCTCTTTGAGACGGGATGCGTCGGCTTGCTCAACGTCGGCGACGAAGAATCGGTGCGCCGCGCGTCTACGCTGCCCAACGGCTGCGGCTGGTTCGGCGCGGGCGCCGACGCGCGCAACGCGAAGGACGAGTTCGTTCCGTCTGCGCTGATTCCGAACCGCGAGACGCTGGTCTTCGCCGACGGTGCGAGCAAAGACGCCTATAGTATAAAAACGAATTTACCCGGCGACCACAATCTGTCGAATCTGGCTGCTGCCGTCGTCGCGATGCGCGCGCTCGAGATGCCGCCGGAGACGATCGTGCAGGCGATTCCGCTCTTGACGCTGCCGCCCGGTCGATACGAACGCATTGCGCTCGAGCGCGGCGTACACGTGATCTACGACGCGTACAATGCGTCGCTTTCCGGAACCGTCGCGACGCTCGCAGCGTTCGCCGCCGAGACGGCGCAGCGGCTGTGCTTCGAGCTGGACGGCCTGCAGGACGAGCTCGGTCTCGCTCCGGCAGCCGTCGAGGCGTTGTC
>JBOHTT010000361.1:0-16946 GCA_050733775.1 Vulcanimicrobiaceae bacterium | reverse complement strand
CGCCACAGGTCGCGCACGATTTCTTCCGGCGCGAACTCGCGTTTCAGTGTCGTAAGCACACGCCACTCGAGTGCGTTCAGCTTGACGACGTTCGTGTCGATCACTTCTGCCGGCTCTTCGGAGCGCGCGCCCGGCTCGAGACCGCGACGGCGTACGTGCCCGACACCGAGGCTAAAGAGCCGCTTCGCCGGCATCAAACGGTAATGTCCCGCGCCGACTTGTTTTCGCAAGAATTCCGCATGCTTCTGAATCGAAAAACCTTGCGGCACCTTGAGCGTCGTCCACAATCGGTAGGTCGAACCTTGCGTAGCGGCGTCGGTCGTGCGAATGACGACGTGTCCCGAGAACGGATCTTGCTCGAACATGTACGAGAACGCCGCGTCTAAGTTTTCAGGACCCACTTCCCATGCCACGAGCGCACCGTCCGCGAGGCTCGTCGCCATCAGCGTCTGACGCACGCGGCGAATTGTCCCCGCTCGCAGCATGGCATTGACGCGTTCGAGCACGGTGTCAATTGGGACACCCGATCGCTCGGCGACGGCGCCGAAGGGGTCGAGCTGAAATCCGGAAAGGCGGTCCTCCGAAATCGCGAGGATCGCGGCGTTGACCGGATCCTCGACGTGCGTCGGAAGATTACTGATCACCTAGATATTTTGGCCAGTCGCGTACAAGAAGGCCTGCTCGGCCTGGCGGAGGCTATAGATGGCGTTTACTTCGTTGACCAGGGCAGTGGTCAGCTGGACCTGTGCGTTGAGCAAGAGCGGGAGCGTGGTGACGCCGGCCCGATATTGCGCTTGGGTGGCCTGCAGGACCGTCGCCGCTTCGTTATACGCGACCTGCGTTGCGTCGAGCGCGGCGCGGGTCGAAATCAGCGACGTCAGCGTCTGCTTGACGTTCAGCTGCACGCCGAGCTGCGACGTCTGATATGCGGCGATCGCCTTTGTGACGTTGCCTTGCGCGGACTCGACATTCGCGCGGAGCGCGGGATCGAAGATCGGCAACGTCAGGTTGGCGCCGATCGACCAGCTGTTCGAGAATGCGCCGCCCGCGGTATCGTTCGAACTGAGGCCGTACGACGATGTGCCGTTAACCGTCGGAAAGTATCCGAGCCTTGCCGCACGCAGCGAATACTGAGCTGCCTGCACCGTTTGCGATGCAGAGGCCAGATCCGGCCGCAAGAGATACGCCTGTGCGATCGCCTTATCGTACGTCGGAATGGCAATCGCGGTTGCGACGACGTCTTGATAGCTGGCGGCATCGTCCGCAGGCCGCACGACGGTGTTGGCGTCGATACCCATCGCGTTCGCGAGAGCTGCCTGCGCACCGGCTTCGACGCCCTGCTGTTGCACCAGCGCGACGCGCGCTTGCGACACGGGCAGCTCCGCCGTTGCGACGTCGACGCGTGAGGCTTGTCCCGCGTGGAACTGCGCGATGACGAGATTCAGCTGCACCTGATCTTGCCCCACGATTTGATTGTCGACTGCCGTCGTACGCTGCGCCGAGAGCGCCGTATAGTACGCGGATGCGACGTTGAACGCGACGGTCTGCAGCGTACGCTGATAAAGATCGATGGACGAGACTTGACTCGCTGAGGCCGATCGAATCTGCGCGAACACGCGACCGCCGTCGAAGAGCAGCTGCGAGAGATTCGCCGACAGGTTATTAGACGTGAACTGGGTCGAGCTGATGAACGTCCCGCCGTTATTTCCGTTGCCGTTATTATTGTTGCCGCGCGAACCGGGCTGCGCGTGACTGTGCGAGGTCGAGGCGTTGGCGGAGACGTTCGGCAAAGTCCCGGCTTGCGCGAGATTGACGCTGGCCCTCGCGAGCTGCAAATCGCCGCGCGCCGATGCCAAAAGCGGCGACTTTGCGACGGCGATCAAGATCGCTTGTTTCAGCGTCACCGTTTGCGGTACCGCCGGATTGACGGCGCTTGCGGTGACGCCAGGCGCCGGCGTGCCTACAGCCGGATAGGGAAGCGTCAGCGACGAGCTTGCCGGAGGCAACGTCGGTATCGCGGACGGTGCGATTGTCGGAACAGCGACCGGTGTCGGAACCCCCAGTGCGCTCGGGGAAATCGAAGGCGAAGGAGCGGGTTGCGCCGTGGCGCGGGATGCGGCGAGCGGTAACAACATCGCCGCAGCGAGCGCCGGCGCGAGAAATATCTTCGCGTTACTCACGTCAGCCCGGCTTTTTCCCGCTTGGCTCACTTTGCATTACTGCGACCGTGCTGCCGTCGGCCAACGCGTCGGGCCGGGTCGTGATCACCAGGGTCCCCGGGCCGAAGGACGCGTTCCGCACCTCGGTGAGGAGGTCGGTCTGCAATCCTAGCGTCACCGGAACTTGCTTTGCCATCTTCGTGGGTTTGCCGTCCGGTCCGGGCTTGCCGTCAACGACGGTGAAGACGCTGGCGCCCGTTTCGCTTTGGAAAATCGCCGTCCGTGGAACGACCAGCGCATTTGGATGGGACGCTTTTTGGACCTGTACGGTCACGAGCATACCGCCGCGCAGCCTGTCACCGGGGTTTTGCTCGACGACGCGCGCCCGATACGAGAGCGTGCCCTGCGTCGGCACGGCGTTCACGTCGAACACCTGGCCTTTATAGTTCGCGCCCGGCAGGCTCGACGTCGAGAACGTCACGGGCGTTCCGCGGCGCACGTACGCGAGCTGATCGTCGGGCACGTTGGCGTTGACGTAGACCGTATCGACTTGCGAGATCTGTAGAATATTTTGATTCGGTCCAGCGAACGCGCCGGGATCGAGATAACGCGTCGTGATGACGCCGTCATACGGCGCATACAGCGACGTTTGCGTAATCGCGGTTTCCAGTTGTTGCACTTGCGCGCGATTCGCTTCGACTTGCGTCTTCTGCACGGCGTTGTTCGTAAGATTTTGCTCTGCCGCTTTCAGCGCGGCTTTATTGCTGGCCAGCGTTTGTTGGGCGGAGACGTACGCCGAGCGAGCCTGCTCGAGCGCGGTCTGCGCGAGGTAGCCCTGCTTGTAAAGCGATTGGTCCCCTTGGTAAACGATCTTCGCGTTGTCGTACGCGGCTTGTGCGGCGACGACGTTGTTCTTGGCGCTCGAGAGGGCGCTGCTGTTGGCCTGAACCGTGACGGGGCCGCTCAACGAGGAGCCGGCGAACGTGGCTCTCGCCTGGGCAAGCTGCGCGCGAAGCGTCGAATCGTCGATCTTCGCAAGGAGCTCGCCTTTATGGACGCGGGTACCCTCGGTCACGTAGACGCCGACCAGCGTGCCGGACTGCGGCAGACTGAGGTTCGACTGCTGGAGCGGCGTGATCTGACCGTCCAGTTGGATATAGGTAGCGATGTTCTGGCGCGCCGCAGGCTGTGCGTCGACGGCCAAGGGGGGTGCCGCGGGATGCTGCGGTTTGCCGCCGCAGGCAGCCAATGCCACGGCAGCGAGGAGTAAACCCACGGGCAAACGCGTGCGACGTAACATGCCTCTCCAAAGTGCGGGATGTGGGACGGGCGGCGGTTCACCCCCTGACGGGAAGCGACCTCTCCGCGGAATCCCAGCGGAATCAACTGCACATACGCTTGGAAGACCACAAAAGATTCAATTCTCAGAATCCGGCGGGACGCCGATGCGAGCGTGCAAAAAAGGCGGGCATGCCACCGAGGCTCGAGGTCGGGCGGTCCTACCAAAGTCAAACGCGCGTCGAAGAATGGATGACGGCACAAAAAGCCGGTAATGCCGGTGTCGACGTTCTCTCTACGCCGATGCTTCTTCAATTGGTGGAAGAAGCAGCGATGCAATGCATCGCGCCGACGTTGTCACCGGGAACGGTTACACTCGGAACGCACGCGGAGATCCAGCACGTCTCTCCGACGCCGGTCGGATTTATCGTCCGCGTCGAGGTGGAAGTCATCACCGTCGATGGCCGGCGTATCGAGTTTGCATTCGCGGCCTTCGACGAACGTGAAAAAGTCGCCGAAGGAACGCACGAGCGCTATCTGGTCGAGCTCGCCAAATTCAAAGAGCGAATCGAAGAAAAGCAAAGCGGTTAAGCAGGCCGGCTGCGCAAGCGTAGGAACGAAGCGGCCGGAAACTCGGCGCATAACCGAGCGCGTTTACCGATTGGCTCCTGGGCCTAATGGGTAGGTCGGTTTTCAAAGCGACCCCCGTATTTTGAATCATTCCAGCTAGGGAGGAAATTTTGAAACACCTAAGCTGCGGGTTTTTCGCGGCGGCCATCGCCGTGGGAAGTTGGCTCCTCGCCAGCCCCGTTGCGACGTTCGCGCAAGGCATGCCGCCCGCGGACTTCGGATCCCCGCCATCCGGCGAAATCCCGATCATCTTTAATGACCATCACGTGTACACGAAGCCTGACGTCGACAAGCAGGACCGCGTACTCGCTGCACTTGTTCGCGGAAACTCAATTCTCGTTCCCCTGCGCTCCATGTTCGAGCAAATGGGTGCGACCGTTTCGTACGATCCGGCTTCAAAGACCGTCGACGTCTCGAAGCCGGGTGCCGACATCAAGGTGACGGTAGGCCGTCCGGAAGTCGTCATCAACGGCGAAACGCGTCCGCTCGACGTCGCGCCGATGATGTATCACGGGGCAGTGCTCGTGCCGATTCGCGTCATCTCCGAAGGAATGGGCGCGTACGTACAGTGGCTGCCGAGCAAACACACCGTCGTCGTTCGCTACGTACCCGCTCCGTCACCGACGGCGCCTCCGGCTCCGCCGGCACCGCCGCCGCCAACGGCAGCACCGACCGCGCCGCCGCCGCCTCCAACGCCGGCTCCGACGCCAACGGTCGCTCCGACCCGCGCACCGGTCTACGAACACTTCATCGTTGGCGACTATCTGCTTCGGCCGAAGGTCTATAACGAGTTCAGCCCGGGCAACAGCGGCAAGTCGTCGTACTCGGCCCGCGGCGCTGCGGAGTTCCCGATTCTCAACCTGCCGATCATGGTCGGCGCCGACTGGCGGCATTGGAGTTATCCAGCCGGCGGCGGTCCGGTTGGAACGATCGGCGGCGCTGGGTCGACGCTCGTTCCCGCCTTCACCGCGTCCGAGAACGACATCGATGCCCGAGCCGGCATTCGCGTCGCGTCTCCGCGCATCTACGTCAATGCAAGCTATATTTCGCAGAACAACAACTACGGCTATCCGCAAATGCGCGGATGGGGAGCCGGTATCGAGAAACTACCGGATCTCGACACGACCCTGACGGTGTACGCCAGCGCGTACTACTACCCGAGCGTGTGGGGTACGTACGGCGCTACGCCGCTACAGTATCACCTCATCAAGTACGAGATTGGCGTCGACTGGAACATCATGGGACCCAACTTCCCGTTGTTCTTGGATGCAGGCTTCTTGGGTAATTACTACACCAACAAAGTCAACGCACCAGTGAACGTCAACAAGTACGGTCCATATGTAGGTCTCGGAATCCACATCTAATATCCAGCCCCGAGACTGCAAGACGCCCCCGGAGAAAGTTTACGAACTCCGGGGGCGTTCCTTATTTGGCGGGTTCTTCTACGGTCGCAGCGGCAACCGGAGCGCCAATCGAATTGCCGACTCTGCCTTCCGCGAGCTCTCGTTTGCCGACGCGACCGTACCACGTGTCGGGGAAATCGCGCACGAGCCACACCATCGTCGAGCGTGCCTGCTCGCGGCACTCATCGGATGGAATGCGGTTATAGAATCGCTCCAGCGAAAAAAGCGTCTTCGCTATCCATGGATCGTCGGGATACTTCTGCTCCCAATCTTTGATCGCGTCGACGGCAAATCGTACCGCGCCGAGCTCGCTGTCCAAAAGATCGGGACGCACGTCGTATTTCTTCGTTTGATCGCGAATAACGTTGCCGATTCCAAGGATGCTCATCTTCAGACGGCCGAAATATTCATCTGCCGGAGCAACGCGTACGTTTTCCTTCGGTTGAGCGTTTGCTACGCTGACCGACAACAGTGCGATTACTAGCCCGAGTGCAAAACGCTTCACAAACCCCTCGCTCCCGCCGTTCCTTGGCGAACCAGCCGCTTGAATGAGATTCTCGCCGGGAACGGCAGCGCCTCTGCCGTATGGGGAGACGTGCAATTTGAGGAACTCGCGGGACGCGGATTAGAAACTGCTAAGAAACGCGGCGCGACGTACGCCGACGTTCGCTTCGAAGACATGCGCAGCGAATGCATCCACGTTCGCAACGGCGATGTCACGGAACTGGCCGACGAGACATCCTGTGGTTACGGCGTTCGAGCGCTGGTCGACGGCGCATGGGGATTCGCGGCGGCCGACGATTTGACGAACGCCGGCATCGATGCCGTGGCGGCTCGCGCGGTCGAGATCGCAAAAGCCGGAGCGGCGGTCGGGACGCGTCGCATTGGAGAGCCGCCAACCGACCGCTAGGTGGGTACGTTCCGGACCGAAGTGGAGCTGGATCCCGACACAATTTCGCTCGAGCAGCGCGTGGATTTACTCGTTGCGGCCGAGTACGCGCTTCACGTGAATCCGTCGGTGCGTATGGGCCGCGCGAATCTCGATCTCTGGCGAACGAAGAAAGAATTCTACAGTACTATAGGCTCGCGCATCGCGCAGGACATTCGGCAAACCGGCAGTTGGATTTACGCGCTTGCGGTCGGTGACGGCGACGCACAGGATCGCTGGTGGCCGGGGGATCGCGGGCTCTACATGACCGGTGGCTGGGAAGTCGTCAACCGCGCGGGGCTGATAGAGAACGCCGCACGCATCGGCGATGAAGCCGTCGCGCTGCTCTCCGCGCCACAATCACCATCGGCTGTCTCCGACATCGTGCTCGGCGGCTCGCAAGTATCGCTGCAAATTCACGAGTCCTGTGGACACGCGGCCGAGCTCGACCGTGCGCTGGGATGGGAGGCGAACTTTTCCGGCACGAGTTTTCTCACGCCCGAGCAGCGCGGAGAATTGCAATATGGATCGCCGGCGGTGACGATCGTCATCGACAACACGCTCTCCGGTGGACTCGCAACCTGCGGCTGGGACGACGAAGGCAGCCCGAGCGGAACGTCCGACATCGTGCGAGACGGTCTCTTCAGCGGTTTTGAGATGTCGCGCGACACCGCACGCATGATCGGCGCTAAAACCAACGCGTGCGTTCGGGCGATGAACTGGCGTCACGTCCCGATGATCCGAATGTGCAATTTGAATCTGCTTCCCGGCGCGCATTCGTTCGAGCAGTTGATCGGTGAGGTCGACGACGGCATCTACATGGAGTCGAACCGCTCGTGGTCGATCGACGATAAGCGACTGAATTTTCAGTTCGGTTGTCAGATCGCGTGGGAGATCAAACGCGGTAAGCTCGGCCGCATGCTGAAAAATCCCACGTACGCAGGCGTGACGCCGGAGTTTTGGGGTTCTTGCGACGCCGTCGGAGAACCATCGACGTGGGTGCCGTGGGGAACGCCGAACTGCGGAAAAGGTGAGCCAATGCAAACCGGACGCACCACGCAGGCTTCCGCACCCGCGCGTTTTCGGAAGGTTCGTATCGGCGTCGGCTACGATGCGTGACGACGAACGGCTCGAGCTCGCTGCCCGCGCTATTGCCGCCGGGGGCGCCGATTTGGAAGCCGTCGTCACGGAAGAGCATCTGGCGCTGACGCGCTTCACGAACAGCGCGATCCACCAAAACCTGGACGAGGCGGTCTCATCGATTCAGATTCGTGCGGTCGTCGACGGCCGCGCCGGCTCGGCTTCGACGAACGCTCAGTCCGACGCCGCGCTGAAGGAAACCGCTTCACGCGCGATCGCGCAAGCGCGTTTCGCGCCGAAACCCGACGTGCCGGTCTCGTTGCCCGCCGCGGCAACATATCGCGCGCCGCAAGACGCGTTCGATGAGGCTACGGCCAAAATGCCGCCGTCGCTACGCGCGAACGCGGCAGCGACGACTTTCGACAAGGCGTCGAGCGTCGGCGCGTGGGCGGCAGGGTACGTTTCGTCGGAGCGCGGCGGCGTCGCCATCGCAAATACAAACGGCGTTCGCGCGACCTTCTCGGGGACGGGCGCGGAGATGAACGTGAAGTGCGTCACGCCGGCTGCGAGCGGCTATGCCGAAGCGCTCAGCCATCGCATCGCCGACATCGACTTCGCAGCGGTGGCGCAACGCGCCGCCGAAAAGGCGCGCGACGGTGCGACGCTTTCCTCGCCGGATGTCGGCGAGTGGACGGTCGTCGTCGAGCCGGCTGCGCTCGGCGAGCTCATCGCGTACGTGCTCGGGCACTTTTCCGCGGAACGCGTGCATGCCGGTGCATCCTTTCTTTCAGACGGACTCGATCGTCCCTATGCCGGCGAGAACGTTACGCTCGTCGACGACTACGCGCACCCCCTGCACGCGGGTTGTCCCTTCGATTACGAGGGAACGCCCACGTCGCGCGTTACCCTTCTCGAAAATGGAATCGGCAAGGATTTCGTCACCGACACCGAGTGGGCAACGCGCATGAAGCACCGCAACACCGGTCATTACGGAGGCAGCGGCGGCCCGCAGGTTCGTTACCCCGTCCTCATGCCCGGCACGCGCTCGCGCGAAGAGCTCATCGCATCGACCAAACGCGGTATGCTAATCACCCGCTTTTGGTATATTCGGACCGTCGATCAACGCAAATCGATCGTCACGGGTATGACCCGCGACGGAACGTTTCTGATCCGCGACGGCAAGATCGCCGGGGGCCTGCGCAATTTTCGATTCAACGTCAATATTCTCGAATTGCTGCGCGCGTGCGAATTCTCTCGCGAGCAAATTCGCACCGGCGGTTACGCGTACTCGATCGTGGTGCCCGCCGCAAAGCTCGAGCGCTTCAACGTTTCGAGCGTGACGTCGTATTGAACCGCCTGGGTTTTCTTGCGGCGGGCATTGGGTCGCTTCTTGCGGCCGCGCCGATGCCGCCTTTTCGCGAGCTCGAAGAGCGTTTCGGCGGAAGGCTCGGCGTTTTCGCGGTCGACTTGGGGACCGGCAAACAGGTGGAACATCGCGCCAACGAACGATTTCCCATGTGCAGCACGTTCAAGCTTCTTGCAGTCGCCGCGATTCTGAAGCGCGTTCGAAACGGAGAGGACCGTTTGTCGCGCTCGATTCCCTACACATCCGAAAACATCTTGAAGTACGCTCCCGTGACGCAACGGCACCTTGACGCAGCGGGAAATGGATCGATGACGCTCGGCGAGCTATGTGCGGCCGCAATTGAGTGGAGCGACAATACGGCGGCGAATTTGCTGCTCGAAGAACTCGGTGGACCTGTTGGCGTTACCGATTTTGCGTTCAGCATGGGCGATTCCCGAACGCGGCTGGACCGTACGGAGCCGGAGCTCAATACCGCCCTTCCCGGTGACCCGCGCGACACAACGACGCCGGCATCGATGGCCAACGATCTGCGCGAGCTCGTCTTCGGCAACGTCCTGGGCCGGCAGTCGCGCATGCTGCGCGCGTGGATGCTGAACTGTCAAACCGCGGCGGGCGGGATTCCGGCGGGCTTGCCGCGCGGGTGGACGAGCGGCAACAAAACGGGCTCCGGAGGCTACGCAACGGCAAACGACGTCGCGTTCCTCATTCCTCCGCAGGGTGCTCCCAAGATCGTGGCCGCCTACTACACCCGCTCGCGGGCAACGCCGTCACAACAAGATGCGATACTTGCCGACGTCGCCCGCATCGTCACACGTTATTTTACAAGTCGCGACGTAACTGCGGCCCAGTTCATGTTCGCGAAGAACGATTCGATGTATTTGCCGCGTTCGCTGGGCTTATAGTCGAGCAAGAATGCGTGCTCCCATACGTCCATCACGACGATAGGCGCGAAACCGGCGAGATTGCCGTCTTGATGTAGCTCGATCCAGTGATTCGTAATGCGACCACTCGTCGGATCTTGGTAGGCGATCGCCCAGCCGACGCCGCGCATGCCGCCGACGGCAGCGAAGTCTTTCTTCCACGTCTCGAAGTCACCGTATGCGCCGGCCAGCGCGTCTTTGATGCGCGAGGTCGGTTCCGCCGGTGACGACGTCATGTTGTCAAAATAATATTCGTGCAGCCGCATGCCGTTGTATTCCCAACCGAGGCGGCGCACCAATTCTGCGAATCCTGGGTCGCTGCCGGAAGGTCCGGCTTCAATTTTTGCGGCGATCTGCTCGTTGAGCAGATTCGTGTTCTTGACGTAGCCTTCGTACAAACCGAAGTGCGTCTCGAGCGTTTTATCCGATATGCCTTTCAGTCCTGAGAGGTTCCACTTTTTTGCTGTGTAGGACTGAGTCGCGAGCGTAAGCGTAGCCACGTGAGCGTATCTCCTCCGGACGGGGTCCCTTCCGTTGGAGGAACCAACATCCTCTTGGCGCGCCAGGTTGCGGCCGCGAGCCCGAACGCAAAGAGTGCAAGCCCGAACGAGAGCACAAACGGTTCGGGGGCGCTTGAGATGACGAGTTCCGGGTACGTTCCAACCGTCGCACGCACCACGATGCCTGCGATCTTTACTGCTTGGCCGCTTGGTGCGAGCGTGATGCCTATCGATTTGTTCGAAGACGCTTTGAAGACGTCGTAGAGTAGCGCGGGCTCGCGCGTCGCTTCCGCGGGTACGTGCAACTGCGCGAGCTCGCGCACGTTAAAGTAAATCGCCTTGACGTTGCGGTCGACAGCGGGTAGTTGAAAAGCGTCGACGGGATGCTGTTGCCCCATGATCTCTTGCTGCTCGTGAAAGAGGAGCACGGGCGACAGAAACGCGCCGCTGGTTTGCTGCGTGATCGTCTGATGGTTACCGGACGAATCGGTCGCGTCGATGTAAGCGGCCGGCATCGGTGTGACCTGGAGCAGCAGCGCGCCGAAGAACCGTCGCGTTCCCGATGGAATGACGATCTCCGGTGCAGCGCGCCTGCGCAACGTTACCGTCGCGCGACCGCTTGCGATGGTGGTCGGATCGGCGCCCACGAAAAATGCAGCGGCACCGAGCTCGGGGAGCGGCGCGATCGTTCCGGGCGCGCGCGAGATCGATTCGGTATCCGGCCCGAGCAATCCGGACGCAAGGCCGTCGGCAACGACGATCAGCATGCCGAGCAGTGCGACTGCAACCATCTTTCCGACCGGCCCGTCTGAGCCGCGCATAGCGGGCGCGACGTACGAGACGAGCAAATACGCCAACACCGCGAGCGCGAGCGCGTATTGCCATGTATGGAAAACGGCTTGGCCGGGGATCGCGATTTGCGCGACGACGACGGCGCACGTGACGAAAGCGGCGACGAGCGCCCCTACGCGCGAGCTCACTTCACGTGCATCGCGGGACCGACGATCTCACGCATTTGCGCGAGCGTCATTTCGCCATCGACACCTTTGACGATCTTCCCCGACCGGTCGACCAGGATCGACGTCGGCATGCCGAGAGCGGCGTAAGCTCTCCCGTACTGTTGGCCGTCGTCGACGAGCACGGGATACGTGACGCCGTACTTGCGCGCGAACTCGCCGGCAACTTTCGCGGATTCGCCTTGATCGATGCCGAGTACGACGAGGCCTTGCGATTGATATTGGCGGTACAGCGTCTCCAGGGCCGGAATCTCCTCGCGACATGGCGGACACCACGTCGCCCACAGGTTGACGAGCACGATCTTGCCGCGATAGTTCGCAAGCGAATCCGGCGCCCCACTGAGCGCTTTCACCGGAAAACTGGCTGCCGGTGCGCCTGCGAGCATCGCGGGACCACCGGCTTGAGGCGGCGCAATGCCGCCGCCTTGATAGAAGCGGAATGCCAAGAGCGCCACGATCACCGCGGCTGCAAGGATTAGGACGACTCGCACGGTGCTGTGGCCGGTTTTTTGTGGCGCCGGACATTCCCCTGGCAATCGCGAGCGTGCGCCTGCCTTGAGCTCCTTAGTTCAAGCTGAAAAACTTTCCGAAATGATGCTCTTGTTCCGTGCGCGATTCTCCGCCGAGCGGTTCCGTCGACAGCGTGCGCGGGGCCGACTCTTTACGCTCGAGCAGCGAGCGCAGCTTCGGCATCAAGCGCCTGAGAAACTCGAGCTCGACCCGCAAACGTCCTTCGGTATCGTCGGTTTCGAGCAGATGCTGTTTCAGTGCGTCCGCGATTTGCAACGCGCTTCCGACTGCAAACGATGCTTCGACCGGATCCGGCGGCAAATCGAAAGCGACGGCGGTTCCGGAGTACGCCATCAGAAGGCGTACGTACTCGTTGAATTCGCCACGCACCATCTCGATCAGCGAATCGAGCGACGATTCGGGGGCAGCATCGTCGTCGATGTATTCGACATCGCAAAGGAGATACGGCTCGCGCTGCACGACGCCGTGAATCCGGAAGCGTCGTCTGCCAACGGTGCTGATGTAATAGCGCCCGAACGGAAGCGGCGTGACGTCGCCGATCTCCGCAGTCGTACCGATGGCATGCGGAGCGACCTGAAGATCACCGGCCTCGTTGCCTTCGCGAATCAGGCACACGCCGAATTCTTGCCGTTCGGTCAAGCACTCCGCGATCATTTGCTTGTATCGTGGCTCGAACACGTGCAGATTCAGCGTCGCACCTGGGAACAACACCGTGTTGAGCGGGAACAGCCGAAGTCTAGAGATCAAAAGACGCGCCTCGTCTGAGCATAAAAAAGGTTACCCTTCACCCGCCACGGCAAACATCGGGCGTGACCGACGAAGCATATCTCGCCAAAATTCACCCCGCACGGTCGCCACTGCTCCTCGAGCTCGAGGAGCTGGGCCATAAAGATGGCATCCCGATCTTGGACCGCGCTTCGGGGCATCTTCTCTCCACCTTGGTGCACTGCATGCAGGCGAACCGCATCCTGGAGATCGGCACGGCTTATGGCTACTCGACGTTGTGGATGGCACTCGCCATGCCACAGATGGGGCATCTATGGACCATCGATCCAGATCGCGAGCGCACGGCAATCGCGCGCAGTTTTTTCGAACGTGCCGGCGTTATGGACAAGATCGATATCACGAATCAACCTGCAGTGGAAGTGCTCGAGAGCTTTTCGCACCGCAATCTCGACATCGTCTTTCTCGATGCCAATAAAGAACAGTATCCGCTATACCTCGAGCTTTGCGTGCCGATGCTAAAGCTGTCGGGACTGATGATCGTCGATAACTTGCTGTGGGGCGGTCGCGCGGCCGCGCCCCCCAAAGCGGACGACGCGGAATCGACGGTTGCGATCCGTCGCTTTAACGAGCTCTTCCTCAATCATCCGCAGCTCGACGCCACGATCGTGCCGGTCGGGGACGGCGTCGGGATCGGGGCACGTGTATAGGGCCGCGATGCGGCGCTTTCCCACGGGCGTGACGATCGTGACGACGGTCGACAAGGGAACGCCTTACGGCTTCACCGCCAATGCGTTCACGAGCGTCTCTATCGATCCGCCGATGGTGCTCATCTGCGTCAACCGCGAAGCGTCCGCACATCCGATCATCTCGAGCTCGTCCATCTTTTGCGTAAACATTCTTTCGAGCACGCAAACCGAGATCGCGAAGCGCTTCGCGGACCGCGCGCGGCGAGCCGACCGTTTTTCCGGCGTTCCGACGCATGCCGACGTTACCGGCGCACCGATCATCGACGGCTGTCTCGCCTACGTCGACTGTCGCCTTGCCGAAGAGCACACCGCCGGCACGCACACCGTTTTCATCGGCGAAGTCGTCGGTTGCGGCGCGCATGCGGGAAGTCCGCTGGGTTATTTCGACGCCGGTTATCGCGAATTCGGACTCGAGGTCGGCGAAGCGTGATCGCACTGCATTTTCCCGTGGGCCCGCTCGGCTGTACTTGCACCGTGCTCGGCGATGAAAGCACGGGCGAGGCGATCGTCGTCGACGGCGGCGATGACGTCGCGCGCATTGCAAGCGAGCTTGAAAAGCATAAGCTGCGTCCGCGCTATCTCGTGCACACGCACGCGCACTTCGACCACATCGGCGCGCTCGGCGAGCTGCGGGAACGCGTCGGCGGTGAGGGATTGCTGCATCCCGCCGACCGTCCGTTGTACCAGCTGCTTGAAGAGCAGGGCCGCTGGGTCGGCATCCCGCTCGCGATGTCGCCCGCAACGCTCGACGGCGATCTCGCGGACGGCCTCGTTCTCACAACCGGAAGCGTTGCCCTGACGTGCATTCACACGCCCGGGCATACACCGGGCAGCACGAGCTTTGCCGTTGAGGTCGAGGGCAAGCCGCGGCTGCTCAGCGGCGACACGCTGTTTCGCGGCTCCGTGGGCCGCTGGGACTTAGGCGGAACGTCGCTGGAGGACATCGTCGCGAGCATCCGCAGCAAGCTCCTCGTCTATCCCGACGACACGGTCGTCATTCCGGGGCACGGGCCCGCGACCACAATCGGCACGGAGCGCCTCGCCAATCCGTACTTATTGTAGGTCCAGAGTTTCTTCAGAATTGCGTGGTAGCGTGCAAGCGTGAAATTCCTCGCCCTCATCATCGGGCTCCTCATCGCCGTGCCGTCGCTCGCGGGCGCGCAAAGCGGGGCGGCGCTCGACCCCAACCACACGTCGGCGAACTTCGCGGCAAAGCATCTGCTCATCTCGACGGTGCAAGGCAACATCCCGATCAAGTCGACGAACGTCGTCCTCGGCGCCGATTACCTGCCTTCGGCTGTCGAAGCGGTCATGGACCTGACGAAGATCGACACGCACAACGATCGGCGCGACAACGATTTACGCTCCGAGCGTTTCTTCGACGTCGCGCAGTATCCTGAGATGACGTTCAAGAGCACGAAGATCACGCGTCAAAGCGGCGAGAAATTCGAAATGAACGGCGATCTCACGATCCACGGTATCACGAAACCGATCGTCCTCGACGGCACGATCGGCGGCTCGATCAAAGACAAGCAAGGCCGCACGCACGTGGGATACGCGGGCACGGCCGTCATCGATCGCCGTCAGTGGAACGTCGGTGCGACGATTCCTCCGCAGATCGTGAGCAACGAAATCACCATCACGATCGAAGCGGAAGCTATTATTTAATGTAGCTTTATCGTGACTTTGTCCGCGTCTTGCATGATTTTCGGCGCGGCGTTTTCGTCTTGCGACGTCTTGCCGTTACCCGGCAGCGTTGCGGCGCGTTGCGCGGCGGCAACCGTCGCAGCGCGGGCGAGATCTTCTTCGCTAATCGTGCCGGCGGCGCGCTTGGCGCGATAGTCTTCGATCGCGGCGTTCAGCGCGAGGCGGGAGCGCTCCGGATAATCCTTCTTCTTGTCCGGATAACCGTCGAGCGCGTCCATGATGTCTTTGTCGCTGATAGCCAGCGCTTCATCGAGCGTTTTGCCGCGCGCGAGCTCTACCAGCAGACTGCACGTCGCGGTTCCGAAACCGCAGCCGGTTGTGAAGTACGAGATATCCTCGATTACGTCGCCGGGGCCGACCTGCAGGTAGTACGTGTACATGTCCCCGCACGAATCGCTGAAATACTCACCCGTGGCCATGGGCTGTTCCATCGTGCGGAAACCGGTGCGCTCTTCGACGAGCTTCTGAAACTTTGCGAAGTTCATGCTTTGATTTCGAACCGGCACTCGTTGCCGCCGGTTGCAAGCGACTCGGTTTGCCGGCTTCCGTCAGGGAAGAGCTCACCGAGGACGCTATGGATGAGCGAGCAGACCTGCGGATGCTCCTTGACCGTTTCCGCATAAGGGCAGTTGTGCTCGTGGATCAGGTACGTCTTGCCGTCGCTGCTATAGTCCGCTTCCACCCCGTGCTCGCGAAGCAGATCGACGAGGCCGCCGACGCGCCCCTCGGCGTCTAAATTCGAAAGGCGCGCCGCGGCTTTTTCGGCCGAGCGGCGACCCATGCGGCTGAAAATCTCGTCGACCACGCCGGCGCCGGCCACCTCGCGCACTTCGCGCAAGACGGCGTTGAGCAGCACATCGTAGCGCTGTGGAAAGAGCCGCTCGCCTTCGCCGGTGAGCGAGAACTCGTACGTCGGCTTGGTCTTGCCGCGGCGAACCGCGCGCTCGCTGACCAGCCCTTCACGCTGAAGCATCGCCAGATGCTGGCGAATCGCGTTCGGCGACAGGGCAAGCTCGTCGGCTAGGTCGGCTGCAGACGCGGCGTGCCGGCGGCGTAGGGCTGCCGCAATTCGGCCCCGGGTGCTGGCAAAGAAGCGATCGCTCTGCATCTTTTGTCGGGTTCATCGTAGCACGGCACGCCGAGGAAAGTCCAGGGTTTTCTTGACTTTCTCGGGCGTCAAATCGTACGATGGGAGGCGATTATGGCACGAGGTCTTATCGTTTCGCAGCTCCGCGTCGCGGCCCAGTCGACGGAGATTTTGAAAGGCATCGACTTGACGGTCGAGCCGGGCCGCGTTTACGCGCTCATGGGGCCGAACGGAAGCGGAAAATCGACGCTGGCCTTCGCGCTCGCCGGGCATCCCGGTTACGAGATCCTGGGCGGAAGCGCCCAGCTCGAGGGTGAGGATCTTCTGGCGCTGTCCCCCGATAAGCGCGCCAAAGCCGGATTGTTTTTGTCGTTCCAGTATCCGGCCGCAATTCCAGGCGTGTCGGTCGCGAATTTCTTGCGCACCGCGCGGCAGGCGATCAAACCCGGCGATCTTCCGCCTGCAAAATTTCGTCAGCTCATCTTCGATCAGCTGGAGCTGCTTGGCATCGAAACGTCGTTCTTGGGACGTTACGTCAACGACGGCTTTTCGGGCGGCGAGAAAAAGCGGCTCGAGATGCTGCAGCTTGCGGTGCTCGGGCCGAAGTATGCGATTCTCGATGAAACGGATTCGGGTCTCGACGTCGATGCGCTCCGTGCCGTCGGCGATTCGCTGCAAACGCTGCGCAAAGGTCAAGGCTCCGAGATGGGCCTCTTGATCATCACGCATTATCCGCGCATTCTGCAATACGTCGAACCCGACGTCGTGCACGTCATGATGGACGGCCGCATCGTGAAGGCCGGCGACGCACAGCTCGCGCGTCAAATCGAAGCCGAAGGCTACGACAGGATCCGCGAAGAGGCCACGAG